>NZ_JARESX010000022.1:0-109696 GCF_046026435.1 Paraburkholderia sp. RL17-381-BIF-C
CTTCAGCATTTCGACACCTCGCTACAGCCTTGGCCAGCAAACCACGCTCAAGTTAGTGACGTGAGTACACGCCACCAACCGCCACGTCAGGTTGACGACTGCCCGACGCGAATGTTTGCGCCACCACACCACCATACGAATCACCGACAGAACCAGCCGCATCGTTGCGTTCCACTGCAATGGTTTGCGCGCTCTGGCCTCGTTGTGAAGCAGGAGCCCCGACTGAAGGACGATAGGAAGGTGCCGGCCCGTAGCCGCTGGCGAACGCGGGCGCAGCGATCGCGCTGGTAACTGCGATGAGCAACGCCGCAAGAAGTTTGCTTTTCATGGTGAATCCCCAATCCGGTTTCAAGAGCGCCGCACGCCGGTTAAGACGCGCGCCGCTGACAAGATTGAGTTTAGTTGGGACCTATCTTTTTTCTATGCCGATAGCGTGAAATCACAATTGCTACCAGCCGAACAATGTGGCGCTGGCCCTGGCATGTGGAGCGTGCGGGTATGACCAGGCGGTTAGCCGATTTGCGCAAGCGTTTTGTCGATTTCGTCTGCTTGCGGGACCCGTTGCAGGCCCCGCTTTCACGCGCACGGTCGAAAGATTCAGCGACCACGCGGTTTGATATCGCTCATTGCCGATGTTTGCCGTCACCTAAACCAGCGCGGTCGCCTCGACCTCGATCTTGAAACCGTAATGCAGTTGAGGGACCGGCACGACGGCACGTGCGGGTCGAGCCTCGCCCGCCCACCGCGCGTAGATCTGATTGAAGCTCATCCAGTGCTCGACATCGACAATGTAGACGCGCACCTGCACCAGTTGCGCGATGCTACTGCCCGCGCTTTCGAGCGCAGCTTGCACATTGGCCAGCACCTGTTCGGCCTGAACCTCGAACGAAGCATCGGAGAGCTTGTCGCCTTGCGCGGTGATCGGCAGTTGCCCCGAGACGAACGCGAAACCATTCGCGATTGCGACGTGGCTGTAATGACCGCCCGGCTTGGAGAGCGTAGCGGGATTTTCTGTACGCGGAAGATGCGAGCCGTGTTGACTACCAGACATGAAGACCACTCCAGATGTGACGGCGCATGACGCTGCACGCGGCACATTCGCGCGAGAGCATGCCATTACGCCTATGCGATGAAGCGACGACGCGAGAAATCATGCGACGTGCAAGCGCTGGCCGTTTCCGGCACAACACCTCACACGATTGGCACACCTCGATGCGAGAGCCGCTCGACCGCCCACGTCACGCGTTGGGCATCACACGCCGAGCATCTCGAGTTTCTCGCGCGCATCCGCGCAACGGCGATTCAGGTCGCGATGCATCAGTTGGCTGTCGAGCAGCGCCGATACATCAGACAAGCCGTAATCAAAGCGCAAGACGTATTCGATGTCCGTGTAATCGTGATAGGCGCCGCTGTCCGCCAGCTTCTGCGCTTCAGCGAAAGCAGCGTGTTGCCGTTCGCCGTTCATCAAATCTCTGATCGCCATGATTGCCGCTCCGAGGAACAGTGGCTCCATCATAGCAATGCAAATTGAAACGCACGGTCGCGCGCACGCAACACCTGGTGTTTTCCGTAGACGCCGCGCGGTTCGCGCCTCATTGCCCTTTAAACGGCCGCGACAGGCGCCTTGGTTCCATGCCACCTGACGACCAGGATCCGGCCGAGAAAACAGAGCAGCCCTGCCACTCCCACCGTGACGCCCATGCCTTTGGGCGAGCCGTCCTGCCAGAGTCCAACCGCGAGACTCGACAAGGCGCCGAGGGCCAACTGGACGGCGCCGAACACGGCGGCCGCGGCGCCTGCATTCACCGGATAGCGGTGCATCAGATCGGTCGTGCAGTTGGCGGACAGAATACCAACCACGCCGACCACGAAGAACAGGCCGAACACGATCGACCACAGACCGCCCCATCCGGTCAGCGATACCAGACAGACAAACAGCGAGGCAATACAGCTCACGGTTGCGGCGAACGATATGATCGGCAGCGAACCGAGCCGGCCGACGAGTCGCGTATTCATGAAGTTGCCGAACATGATGCCGACGATATTCAGCGCGAACAAAAACCCGTAGTGCTGCGCGGACACATGGAAATACTCGATGTAGACGAACGGCGTCGCCGTGATGTACGCAAACATCGACGCGAACGCCATGCCGCCGCACAGCATGAGCCCCCACGCAACCGGATCGCGCAACAACTTGCCATACGCGCCGAACGATTTCAGCAACGCCGACTGGGCGCGCTTCTCGCGCGGCCACGTTTCCGGCACCTTGAGAAACGCGGTGACCGCACACACCGTGCCGAACAGCGTCAGCGCGACGAAGACGACACGCCAGCCGCCGAGCAGCAACAACTGCCCGCCGATCAACGGCGCAAGCAACGGCCCGATCGACGTGACGATGGCGAGCATCGAGAGTACGCGGGCGGCATCGGTCGGACCGTGGGCGTCGCGTGCAATGGCTCGGGCCAGCACCGAAGCCGCGCCCGCGCCCAGCGCCTGCACGAAACGGAACGTGACCAGGGAACCGATCGAGAACGACAGCGCACAGGCCACGCTGGCCAGCGCATACATGACGATGCCGCCGAGCAGCACCGGCCGGCGGCCATACGTATCCGACAACGGACCGTAGAGCAGCATGCCGATCGAAAAGCCGAACATGAAGCTGGTGAGCGTGGTCTGCGCGGCGCCGGTGCTGATAGCGAATGCCTGCGCGATAGTAGGCAGGCTCGGCAAATACATATCGATCGAAATCGGCCCGCACGCGGCGAGCGCGCCGAGCAACAGAATCAGCCGGCCATCGGGCCGGCTTCTGGTGACGTGAGACATGGGATTCCAGATGAAGCGCCGCGCCGCCATCGGCAGCGCAACAGGTGAAACGGGGACAGCAGCAGCTTGACGGTCTCGATTGTACTCGACGGTTAACCGCCTGCGGCTTCGGGGACGATGGCGACGGTGGGCGCGGGTCGCGTACGGCCACGTCGAGGAAACCGGTCGGTTACGTCGTTAGGCGGCCCCGGGGACTTCTCACGGCGCAGCCCGCCGCACATCGGCCACGCACGGCAGGCGCACCGCCGATCGGCTATGCTGCCGCCTGAACGGCTGCGGCCACATTCCAAGTGTTCGCGGCGCTCTTCCCCACTATTCCGCTCATTCCGCGATGACCGCATTCCTGCTGATCTGGAGCCCCAAAAAATGGCCCTGGCCCGAGTTGCCCGACGTGGCCAAACGCGTCTCTACCGGCGTCGCGGTGGCTGACGTGTGGGGCTGCGGATTTGCACGCAGCATCCTGCCGGGCGACCGTGTCTTCCTGCATCGGGTCGCGCAGGAACCAAAGGGCATTTTCGGCTCTGGTTATGTGACGCGTGCACCGTACGAGGTTCCGGATGCGGCGACGAAACGGGGCTACCGTTTATGCATCGACTTCGTATACGACCGGCTGGTCGATGCACACGAAGGCGTGGTGATCTCACGCGAGACGTTGCGCACGCATCCTTTCTCGGTACAGACATGGGACGCGCAGAGTTCAGGCACCGTGATCAAGCCGATCGCCGAAGGCGCATTGGAAAAGCGCTGGGCGGAGCTGACCGGCAAGCGCAAACCGCCGAAGGTCGATACGCCGGCGGGCCCAACCCATTCGAGTAAGGTCACGGCTCACGCGGCAGCGAAAAAGCGCGCAGCCACCAAAGGCCCGCGTAAAAGCTGAGAGAGCCGCACGCGCCACGAGCGCGTGCGGGAAACCTGTTCACGCTGACTCCGGTACAATTTCTCCACTTATCCCAGCGCCGCGCGACTCGCCGACAGGCGATCTGCGCCGCTGCGCAACCCCAATTCCAGTCATCGCCATGTCCAAAAACGAAACCCTCTTCGAACGCGCGCAACGCACCATTCCCGGCGGCGTGAACTCGCCGGTCCGCGCTTTCCGCTCGGTCGGCGGCACGCCGCGCTTTATCGAGCGCGCGCAGGGCCCCTACTTCTGGGACGCGGACGGCAAGCGTTATATCGACTACATCGGCTCATGGGGCCCGATGATCCTCGGCCATGTCCATCCGGAGGTTCTCGAAGCCGTGCAGCGTGTGCTGGGCAACGGCTTTTCGTTTGGTGCGCCGACCGAATCGGAAGTGGAAATCGCCGAAGAACTCTGCAAGCTGGTGCCCTCCATCGAACAGGTGCGCATGGTGTCGAGCGGCACCGAAGCGACCATGAGCGCGCTGCGCCTTGCTCGCGGCTTCACGAACCGCAGCCGTATCGTCAAGTTCGAGGGCTGCTATCACGGCCATGCGGACAGCCTGCTGGTGAAGGCCGGTTCGGGCCTGCTGACTTTCGGCAATCCGACTTCGGCGGGCGTGCCGGCGGATATCGCCAAGCACACTACCGTGCTCGAGTACAACAACGTCGCCGAACTCGAAGAAGCGTTCAAGGCGTTCGGCAACGAGATCGCCTCGGTAATCGTCGAACCGGTAGCCGGCAATATGAATCTGGTGCGCGCCACGCCCGAATTCCTGCAAGCGTTGCGACGCCTGTGCACCGAGTACGGTTCGGTGCTGATTTTCGACGAAGTGATGTGCGGCTTCCGCGTCGCCCTGGGCGGCGCGCAAGAGGTCTATGGCATCACGCCCGATCTGACCTGTCTTGGCAAGGTGATCGGCGGCGGCATGCCGGCGGCGGCTTTCGGCGGCCGGCGCGACATCATGGCCCACCTCGCGCCGCTCGGCGGCGTCTACCAGGCGGGCACGCTGTCGGGCAACCCGATCGCGGTGGCGGCCGGCCTGAAAACATTGCAACTGATCCAGGCACCGGGCTTCTACGACACGCTCGCCGCGCGCACCACGCGTCTCGTGCAAGGTCTCGCGGGTGCCGCGCGTGAAGCCAAGGTGCCGTTCGCAGCCGATTCGCTCGGCGGCATGTTCGGCCTCTACTTCACGGATTCGATTCCGACGAGCTTCGCCGAAGTCACGAAAAGCGACGTGCCGCGTTTCAACGCGTTCTTCCACAAGATGCTGGACGCCGGCGTGTACTTCGCGCCGTCGGCCTATGAAGCGGGCTTCGTTTCGATCGTTCACGACGACGCGATCGTCGACACCACGATCGAAGCCGCTCGCGGCGCGTTCGCTTCGCTTGTGGCCTGAGCGCGGCGAGACGACGCATCGTTAAAACTGCAGCTCATGACAGCCTAGTCACCGTACCCGACCGGACACCGATGTTTTCGCAAACCGATTTCGTCCATATGGAACGCGCGCTCGCGTTGGCCAAGCGCGGCATGTACACCACCGACCCGAATCCGCGGGTCGGCTGCGTGCTCGTCAAGAACGGCGAGGTGATCGGCGAAGGCTTCACCCAACCGGCCGGTCAGGATCATGCCGAGATTCGCGCATTGAAAGATGCACGCTCGCGCGGCCACGATCTGCGCGACGCCACGGCTTACGTGACCCTTGAGCCATGCAGTCACTTCGGACGCACACCGCCGTGCGTCAACGCACTGATCGAAGCTCAGGTCGCGCGCGTGGTCGCGGCGATGGAAGATCCCAATCCGCTCGTATCCGGACGTGGCCTCGCCATCTTGCGCGACGCCGGCATCGAAGTGCGCTGCGGACTGCTCGCCACCGAAGCATACGAATTGAATATCGGCTTCGTCTCGCGCATGACCCGCGGCCGCCCTTGGGTTCGCATGAAAGTCGCGGCCTCGCTGGACGGCCGCACCGGCTTGCCTTCAGGCGTCAGCCAATGGATTACCGGCGAAGCGGCACGCGCCGACGGCCACGCCTGGCGCGCTCGCGCGTCGGCGATCCTGACCGGCATCGGCACAGTGAGAGAAGACGATCCGCGCATGACGGTGCGCGCCGTCGACACGCCGCGCCAGCCACAACGCGTATTGATCGACAGCCAACTCGATGTGCCGCCGCAGGCGCAGATTCTGGCCGGTGCGCCGACGCTGATCTTTTGCGGCAATCTCGATCAGCGCCATGCCGAGCGCGCCACTGCGTTGCGCGAACGCGGCGCCGAAATCGTGCAACTGGCGAACCCGGCCGGCAAGGTCGATCTGCCCGCAGTGCTGAAAGTACTCGGCGAGCGCAACGTGAACGAGTTGCACGTCGAGGCAGGCTACAAGCTGAACGGCTCGCTGCTGCGCGAAGGCTGTGTCGACGAACTGCTGGTATATCTCGCGCCGAGCCTGCTCGGCATGGATTCGATGAGCATGTTCAGTCTGGGCGCGCCCGAAACACTCGAGGCCCGCGTCAAACTGAACTTCCACGCGGTCGACCGGATCGGCGACGATTTGCGGATTCTCGCGCGCTTCATGGCCGAGCCCGCGCCGGAGTCGGCACCTGAGCCCGGCAGCGATCCCGCGCCCCAACCCGTTTCGAAATGATCAAGGATTAGCACGATGTTCACAGGAATCGTCGCGGCCGTGGGCCGCATTGAATCAGTCAAGCCGCTCGGCACGGACGGCGACGCGGGCGTGCGCCTGAACGTCGAAGCCGGCGGCCTCGATCTCGGCGACGTGCAGCTCGGCGACAGCATTACGATCCAGGGCGCCTGCATGACCGTGGTCGCCAAGACCGGCCATTCGTTCGAAGTCGACGTGTCGCGCGAAAGTCTGAACTGCACGGCGGGCCTCGGCGAAACCGGCGAAGTCAATCTCGAGAAGGCGCTGCGCGCGCACGACCGGCTCGGCGGCCATATCGTTTCCGGACACGTGGACGGCCTCGGCACGGTCACGCATTTCGCGCCGGTCGGCGAATCGCACGAACTGCGGGTGCTGGCGCCGCGCGAGATCGGCCGCTATCTGGCGTACAAAGGTTCTATCACTGTCAACGGCGTGAGCCTGACCGTCAACTCGGTTAAAGATCGCGACGACGGCTGCGAATTCTCGATCAACCTGATTCCGCATACGGTGGAAGTGACCGCGCTTAAGCGTCTGCGTGAAGGCACACAGGTGAATCTGGAGATTGATCTGATCGCGCGCTACGTGGAGCGCATGCTGAACGCGCCCAAATAACGGCCACAAGCCCGGCCACGCATGGGCTGGCGGCGGCGCCCTGCCGCTTTCAGCCGGTTCATGTGTCTATCGTTTTCAACGAGCATAGCAACGGCGGACGGCTCATCGCCAGTCGGCCAAACGGCCTATGCCGTTCGGCGGAGGCGACTTGGGCTCGCGCGTGGCGTAAAATACGCGCTTTCTTCGAAACTCTCGCCAACATGACGCTCGCCTCCACTCCAGAGATCATCGCCGAACTGAAAGCCGGCCGGATGGTGATCCTCGTCGACGAAGAAGACCGCGAAAACGAGGGCGACCTCGTGATCGCCGCCGAATTCGTCACGCCGGAAGCGATCAACTTCATGGCCCGCTACGGCCGTGGCCTGATTTGTCTGACGCTCACGCAGGAACGCTGCAAGCTGCTGAACCTGCCGCTCATGACCTACCGCAACGGCACCCAGTACGGCACCGCGTTCACCGTGAGTATCGAAGCGGCTGAAGGCGTCACGACCGGCATCTCGGCGGCCGACCGCGCCCGCACGATCGCTACGGCGGTCGCGCCGGACGCCAAGGCCGAGCACATCGTTCAGCCGGGCCATGTGTTTCCGATCATGGCCCAGCCCGGCGGCGTGCTCGTGCGCGCGGGCCACACCGAGGCGGGCTGCGACTTCACCGCGCTGGCAGGCCTCACGCCGGCCGCTGTGATCTGCGAGGTCATCAACGACGACGGCACGATGGCGCGCCTGCCGGACCTGCTGGAATTCGCCAAAGAGCACGGCCTGAAAATCGGCACGATCGCGGACCTGATCCACTATCGCAGCCGCACCGAGTCGATCGTCGAACGGATTTGCGAGCGCACCATGCAGACGGCGCACGGCGCGTTTCGCGCGGTCATGTATCTCGACCAGCCGAGCGGCCAGCCGCATATCGCACTGGTGCGCGGCACGCCCTGCGCGGATCAGGACACGCTGGTGCGCGTGCATGAGCCGCTATCGGTGCTGGATCTGCTCGAAGTGGGCGAATCCACCCACTCATGGACGCTGGACGCGGCCATGAAAGAGATCGCCAGACGCGACTGCGGTGTGATCGTGCTGCTGAACTGCGGCGACTCGAAGGACCATCTGATCGACGTTTTCAAGGCGTTCGACTCGAAGGAAAGAGCGGAAGCACTTAAACGCCGGCCGGTCGACTTCAAGACGTACGGCATCGGCGCGCAGATTCTGCGCGAGCTCGGTGTCGGCAAGATGCAGGTGCTGTCGAACCCGCGCAAGCTGGGCAGCATGTCGGGCTACGGTCTCGAAGTCACGGGCTTCGTACCGATGCCGGGCAGCACCGCGCAGGCTCCGCAACAAGGCTGATCCGACCATTCACGCGCTTAGCGCCCACTCAAAACACTACGGAATTCTCATGGAAATCGGACAATACCAACCGAATCTCGACGGCGACGGACTGCGTATCGGCATCGTCCAGGCGCGCTTTAACGAACCCGTTTGCAACGGCCTCGCGGACTCCTGCATCGAAGAACTCGAACGCCTCGGCGTGACGGGCGAAGACGTGCTGCTGGTCACCGTGCCGGGCGCGCTGGAAATCCCGCTGGCGTTGCAAAAGCTCGCCGAAAGCGCGCAATTCGACGCACTGATCGCGCTCGGCGCGGTGATTCGCGGCGAAACGTACCACTTCGAACTGGTGTCGAACGAAAGCGGCGCGGGCATCACGCGCATCGGCCTCGACTTTGGCATTCCGGTTGCGAACGCGGTGCTGACCACCGAGAACGACGAACAGGCGGTTGCACGCATGACCGAAAAAGGTCGCGACGCAGCGCGCGTGGCCGTCGAAATGGCGAATCTCGCCGTCGCGCTCGAACAACTCGGCGGCGATGACGAGGAAGAAGACGAAGAGGAAGAGGCATGAAGAGCGCACGCCGACGCTCCCGCGAACTGGCCACGCAGGGGCTTTATCAGTGGCTGCTGTCGGGCTCGCCCGGCGGTGAAATCGACGCGCAACTGCGCGGCGCACAAGGCTTCGACAAGGCCGACCACGAGCATCTGGACGCCATCCTGCACGGCGTGATCCGCGATTCGGAAGCACTGTCCGCGGCCATCGCCCCGTGTCTCGACCGTCCGATCGAGCAGCTCTCGCCTGTCGAACGCGCCGTGCTGCTGGTGGCCGCGTTCGAGCTGAAGAATCACCTCGATATTCCGTATCGCGTGGTGATCAACGAAGCGGTTGAACTCGCCAAGACGTTCGGCGGCGCGGACGGCTATAAGTACGTGAACGGCGTGCTGGACAAGCTGTCGGCGCAACTGCGCGTGGATGAAACGCAGGCGGCTCGCAAGCGTTGAGCGCAAGGCGCATGGCTTACTGTGTGAGTCTTGCCGTGTGCCCCGCTGAACGCAGCGAAACAAAACCGCTTGCAAGGACGGCGTGTCGCGCGGGAACACACGCGCAACACGTAGTCCCGTTTTTGCTCCTGAACTGGATTTGATCGTATGAACTCCGTGACCGAACCCTTGGTACGGCTTGCCGCACGCGTGGACGCCATCCAGCCTTTCTATGTGATGGAGCTGGCCAAGGAGGCCGCGCTTCTCGAGCGCGACGGACGCGACATCATTCACATGGGAATCGGCGAACCCGATTTCACGGCGCCCGAGCCGGTCATCGAGGCCGCAGCGAGCGCGCTGCGCCGCGGCGTCACGCAATACACCAACGCGCTTGGCCTGCACGCGCTGCGCGAAGCGATCTCGGCGCATTACGCCGACTTCTATGGTGTCAGCGTGGATCCGGCGCGCATCGTCGTCACTGCCGGCGCGTCGGCAGCGTTGCTACTGGCTTGCGCGGCGCTGGTCGATCGCGACGACGAAGTGCTGATGCCCGACCCGTGCTACCCCTGCAACCGTCATTTCGTGATCGCCGCCGAGGGCAAGCCGGTGATGGTGCCGAGTGGTCCGGCGGAGCGTTTCCAGCTAACCGCCGCCGACGTCGAGCGGCTCTGGAACGAGCACACCCGTGGAGTATTGCTCGCGTCGCCGTCGAATCCGACCGGCACGTCGATCGAACCGGCTGAACTCGAACGCATCGTCAAGGCCGTGCGGGCGCGTGGTGGCTTCACTATCGTCGATGAGATCTACCAGGGCCTGAGTTACGACGCCAAGCCCGTCTCGGCGCTCTCATTCGGCGACGACGTGGTGACCGTCAACAGCTTCTCGAAGTACTTCAACATGACGGGCTGGCGCCTGGGCTGGCTGGTGGTGCCGCCCGGCATGGTGAGCGCATTCGAAAAGCTCGCGCAAAACCTGTTCATCTGCGCCTCTGCGCTCGCCCAGCACGCGGCGCTCGCCTGCTTCGATCCGGAAACGATCGCGATTTACGAAGCGCGGCGCCTGGAGTTCAAGCGTCGCCGCGACTTCATCGCGCCGGCGCTGCAATCGCTCGGCTTCTCGGTACCGGTCATGCCCGACGGCGCGTTCTACGTGTACGCCGACTGCCGCACGGTCGCGCATCCGGCAGCCGGCGACAGCGCGGCGCTCACGAAGGCCATGTTGCACGATGCCGGCGTGGTGCTGGTGCCGGGCATGGATTTCGGTACGCATGCGCCGAAGGACTACATCCGGCTTTCGTACGCCACCGCGTATCCGAAACTGGAAGAAGCGGTCGAGCGATTGGCGAAGCTTTTCGGAAAAGGCTGAGCGAAGCAACACACTTCTCAATCAGCAGACGAACAAAAGGACACTCAACCGGGTGTCCTTTTTTGTTGCGGCTGCTGCGACGAGCCGCCAGCGCTGCCAGAGTTACGCTGCCAAGCTTCGGCCCAACCTCAAGCGCCCAACTCCGAAGCCGACGCCACGTGCTTCGTGACGTTGGAGCTCGCATCATCCTGCTCGGAGGAAACCGGCGTCTTCACCGAAGTCGCCGCGCTCAACGGATGGCTACCCTCGAGCGTCACCTGCACGCGCTTTCCGCTGCTGGCAGCCGCGCCGCTGCTGGTCGACGCGGTCAGAACCGGCGCCTGCGGTGCGTTGATCGGCACCTTGCGGCCACGCGCCACGTCGCGCAGACGGCCACGCTCGGCCATCACCTTGGCGCCGTAGCCGCCGTCGTCCTGCGAGGTCGAGCCGACATACAGGCGCAAGCCGCCCGGCAGCGAGCCGCCGCGTGCGATGCAATCCTTCAGCACCAGTGCGCCGACCTTGATGTTCGCGACCGGTTCGAGGGCCGCGCTCTGGCCGCCGAAATACTGGAATTTGTCCGAGTGCACCTTCGACATGACCTGCATCAGGCCTTGCGCGCCGACGCCGCTCTCGGCGTACGGGTTGAAACCCGATTCGATCGCCATCACGGACAGCAGCAGCAGCGGATCGAGACCAACTTCGCGGCCGGTGTCGAACGCGGCTTTCACGAGCTCGCTGACGGGCTCCTGAGCGACGCGATAGCGCCGTGCCAGATACGATGCGACCAGATCCTGCTCGCGGGTCGAGACCAGTACGCGATCGTCACGCGCGTCGGCGGACACGCGTTGCGACGGAATCAGCCGCGCCAGCGCGGTGACGCTTTGCATGGTGCGCGGGTCAAGGCCGTTCAGCGCCGCAACGCCCATACCGGTCGAGCCGGAGGCGTCGAACGCGCCGTCAAAACCGGTGTTGCTCGCAATAACGGCCGTGTTGCCGTTGCTAGCGTTGTTCGTGCCGCTCACGGCATCGGAACCGTTCGAGCTGGCCGACAGCGAGTCGTCAGAGGGCGCGCCTGCGGGCGGTCCGAAAGCCGGCAGCGGGTTGCCCTGCAGCAAACGGGCGGGGCCGGCTTGCACAGCGGCGGAGATGACCGGCATCAACTTGGCGGCAAGCGTGCCGCGCAGGGCCGGCATCAGCCACAGTGCGACTGTCAGCACGACGGCGATACCGCCCACGATGCTGAACAGGTGATGACTCATTCGCGTCCCGCGACGCAGCACACCACGCACAACTTGCGCAATACGCTCATCGGGACGCCACGATAACCAGGCGTTCATTCAGATCTCCCATGTTGCATGATCCGCGAACCCCGCCAGATGAAAAGGCGGTACAGCACATTCGCAGAGTCAAGACATCGCGTGCTCTGTCTGGTTAGGGCAGCAGCGACGTCGGGAAAACGGCAAATACCGTTTGTGGGGAGCCATCCTGAAACGGGTCCGCGGCATGTCAAAAAAGCATGCGGGCGGTGGCTCCCACGCGAAAAACCAGCGTCAGTTGGCGCTGGCGAGGACTTCAATAAGGCCGTCAGATACCGTGCAGGGGTTCGGTAAACGGTGACGCGTTGCGTCTGATGGGACCGGGGGCAGTGGTAAAAAGGTTCACGCCCTGCAACCAATGTGGACGGATTCTATGCAGGGTTTTATAGATCGTCAACACTATAGATAGGCAAAAGTATAACTAATTGTAATAAAGAACAGTGTTCAGCCGGTTCAAAACCACGCGGCATGCGCCTTTTGAGGCATCGCGATCACTCCGTCTCGCCTAGTCCGTTTGGCCGAGCTACGTGCGCCAGCCAACACAGGTAAAATCGACAATCGTTCTGGCGCCGCAAAGCCTGCCGCGCCCCTCCTTTTCGCCGCTTGCGCGGCAATGAACCGCACCAGATGAAATACAAAGACCTGCGCGATTTCGTCGGCCGTCTCGAGACGATCGGGGAACTGCGCCGCATCTCACAAAACGTCTCACCTGTGCTGGAGATGACCGAGTTGTGCGACCGTGTGCTGCGCGCCGGCGGTCCGGCTTTGCTCTTTGAGAGCAAGGCGCAGCATGGGTTCCCGGTACTTGGCAACCTGTTCGGCACACCCCGGCGGGTCGCGCTCGGCATGGGTGTCGATGCGCAGGCGGGCGAAGGTGACGGCGCCGCGCTCGAGTCGTTGCGCGACGTGGGCCGGCTGCTCTCCGCGCTGAAGGAACCGGAGCCGCCGAAAGGCCTCAAGGACGCCGGCAAACTGCTGTCGCTTGCGAAAGCGGTGTGGGACATGGCGCCTAAAACAGTGAGCGCGCCACCCTGCCAGGAAATCGTCTGGGAAGGTAACGATGTCGACCTCGCCAGGCTGCCAATTCAGACCTGCTGGCCGGGCGACGCCGGCCCCCTGATTACATGGGGCCTGACCGTGACAAAAGGTCCGAATAAGCCCCGACAAAATTTAGGCATATATCGCCAGCAACTGATCGGGCGCAACAAACTGATCATGCGATGGCTCGCGCATCGCGGCGGCGCGCTCGATTTCCGCGAGTTCGCACTACAGAATCCGGGCAAGCCTTATCCTGTGGCGGTCGTTCTGGGCGCCGATCCGGCAACCATCCTCGGGGCGGTCACGCCGGTGCCCGATACGCTTTCCGAATACCAGTTCGCCGGCCTGCTCCGTGGCGGCCGCACGGAACTCGCGAAGTGCATCACGCCGGGCGTCGACGGATTGCAGGTGCCCGCGCGCGCCGAAATCGTGCTGGAAGGCTTCATCTATCCGCAGGAAGGCACGCCCTCGCCCGCTCCGGCAGGCGCGCCGCCGCGTCCGGTCAAGGGCGCGTCGGCGGCCTACGAACATGCGCTCGAAGGCCCGTACGGCGACCACACCGGCTACTACAACGAGCAGGAGTGGTTCCCCGTCTTTACGGTCGAGCGCATCACCATGCGGCGCGATGCGATCTATCACTCCACCTACACCGGCAAACCGCCTGACGAGCCCGCTGTACTCGGCGTCGCGCTCAACGAAGTGTTCGTGCCGCTGTTGCAGAAGCAGTTCACCGAGATCACGGACTTCTATCTGCCGCCTGAAGGCTGCAGCTACCGCATGGCCATCGTGCAGATGAAGAAGAGCTACCCCGGTCACGCCAAACGCGTGATGTTCGGTGTATGGAGCTTCCTGCGGCAGTTCATGTATACGAAGTTCATTGTCGTGGTGGACGAGGACGTGAACATCCGCGACTGGAAGGAGGTGATCTGGGCGATCACCACGCGCATCGATCCGGCGCGCGACACCGTACTGGTGGATCGCACACCGATCGACTATCTGGATTTCGCCTCGCCCGTCGCCGGGCTCGGATCGAAGATGGGTCTCGACGCGACCAACAAATGGCCGGGCGAAACCGATCGCGAATGGGGCCGCCCAATCGTAATGGACGAGGCGGTCAAACACCGTATCGATATTTTGTGGAACGAGTTGGGCCTCTAAGACAAGCCGTACAACAAGACTGAAATAACAAAGCTAACGGAGCAGTTGCGCGGATGCATGCCTTTTCAATGATGTCGGATGGATTCTTTCTGTCGTTGTCGTTGTGCCTGGATATCGGTCTCGTGAACGTCGCCATGATTTCGCTGACGCTCTCGCATGGCTTCAAGCCGGGCTTCTGGCTCGGCCTCGGCTCGTGCATCGGCGATCTGATTTATGCGGCGCTCGCGCTCGCGGGCATGGCAGCCTTGCTGCAGTTCGAATCGGTGCGCTGGGTGGTGTGGATCGGCGGCGCCGCGATCCTGCTCTTCCTGACCTGGAAGATGGCGCGTGAAGCCATGTACCCGGCCACGGCGCCGGCGGTGGCCGGCGAGGTGGACGCCAATGCGCCGCATCTGTCAGCGTGGCGCGGCTTTTTGCGGGGCGTCTTGCTGGCGGTGTCGTCGCCTTCGGCGATTCTCTGGTTCGCTGCAGTGGGTGGCGCGCTGATCGCGAAAGCGGGCGCCACGAGCGTGACCACTGCGCCGGTGTTTCTGGGCGGATTCTTTCTCGGCGGTCTGTGCTGGACGATCTTTATCTGCGGGCTCGGCAGCCACGGACGCAAGCGCGCCGGCACCGGTTTGCTGCGCGCCTGTCACGTGGTGTCCGCGTTGCTGTTTGCTTACTTCTCGTACAGCGTGATCGTCAACGGGTATCGCGATCTGATCGTGCAAACCGCGCACGCGGCAAGCTGATGCAAAAACGGCTCGCATTGTGCGAGCCGTGTTCGATCAGATATCACGCACCACGTTCGGCAAGCGCAACGACACAGGCCGACGCGCAGTATCAGGCCAGATACTGCGCGAGCTTTTCCAGGTCGACGTTGCCGCCGCTCACCACCACGCCGACACGCTTGCCCTTCACCGGCACGATGCCATTGAGTACCGCGGCCGCGGCGAGGCAGCCCGTCGGTTCGACCACGATCTTCATGCGCTGCGCGAAAAAACGCATGGTCTCGATCAATTGCGCGTCGCTAACCGTTTCAATACGCGCGACCAGCTTCCGGATGATCGCGAACGTATAGTCGCCGAGATGCGTGGAAGCGGCGCCGTCGGCAATTGTGCGCGGCGTGTCGATATGCACGATCTCACCACGCGCGAGCGACTGCTGGCCGTCATTGCCCGCTTCCGGTTCAATGCCGATCACCGTGCAAGCCGGGCTCAATGCCGCCGCGGACAACGCGCTGCCGCCGATCAGTCCGCCGCCGCCGAGGCATACGAAAAGCATGTCGAGCGGGCCCGTTTCATCGATCAGTTCTTTCACGGCCGTGCCCTGCCCGGCGATCACATGCGGATGGTCGTACGGCGGAATCAGCGTCATCCCGCGTTCCTCGGCGAGCCGCCGGCCGATTTCTTCACGGTTTTCCGTATAGCGGTCGTAGGTGATCACCTCTCCGCCGTAGCCTTTGGTCGCCGCGACTTTGGCCGCGGGCGCGTCGTGCGGCATGATGATCGTCGCGCGAATGCCGGCGAGGCGCGCGGACAATGCAATCGCCTGAGCATGGTTGCCCGACGAATACGTCAGCACGCCGGCTTTGCGTTGCTCCGCGTCGAAATGCGAGATCGCGTTATAAGCGCCGCGAAACTTGAAGGCACCCATGCGCTGAAAATTCTCGCACTTGAAAAACACCGACGCACCCGTTCGTTCGTTGAACGTGCTCGAGGTCAGAACGGGGGTGCGGTGGGCGACGCCTTCGAGACGCGCTGCGGCGTCGAGTACGTCGTCGAAAGTGGGAGCGGGAAGCGCTTGCATCGGCGAAACTCTCCAGGAGCGGTGGCGAAACAGCCATTCTCCCAGCTTCGACCGAGGTTTGGAACGTTGGCAGCGAAGCGAAAATACAAACGGCGTAACCCGGTCTTCAAGCCGGCGTCACGCCGTCGATACAGCCACCGCCCTGCTTTCCGCAATTAGCGGCGATAGTAACCGTGGCCGTAGTAACCGCGATAATAGCCGTGGTGATAATAAGGACGGCCGTAGCCATATCCACCCACTACCACTGCGGGCGGCGGCGCGTAATAAACCGGCGGCGGCGCATAAACCGGCTGCGGTGCGTAATACACGGGCGGCGGCGCAGCATAAACCGGATAGGCGGGCGCAATTGGAACCCCAATGCCGATCCCGACAGAAACGTGCGCCTCAGCGGCACCGGCAAGTCCCAAGCCGAGTGCTGCGGCAACGACAAACGGAACGATCTTTTTCACTTTATTCTCCTGGCGCGGCCTACCGAGGTCGCCGACTTCGCATGCCCTGCATGCCATGAAATCAATGTATCGAAAAAGATCAGGCCTATCTGTTCGCATTTGTTGCAAATTGCAATCGGCCAGAAGGGTTCGTAATTTCCGCTGAGGCAATGCGCCGCGCACGAGCTTCGCAAAGCGCTGAAAACTCAGGGATTCACCGGCTCGAGCGCAGGGCAATCTGGCGCGATCCTGGCTTGCCGCCAAGCGGCATTCGCGTTCCAGTAATCTTTGATTACAAATTAGATTCAATCCTGACGGCATCGATTGATGCCTCAAAATGAAAAATGCCCGGCCAACGGACCGGGCATTCGTTACTGGCGAAGGGCGCTATGTCAGCCGACCTTCACGTAGGCAAATTCGCGGGACACACTCGGCGGAACGTAGGCACCGCTAATCCGCACGCGCGGCGTCAGGCGCTTTTTCTGGTCCCACCAGCGGCGGCGCTGTGCGTGCGTCAGGAACCGCAAGTGCTTTCGGTAAGAAAAAATATTCATCGTGAACCTCCCGAATCTGACTGCGAGACGAAATACCCAGAACAGCAACTGCCAAACCGGCTAACCAGACTGATGCAGCAATTGTGAGCAGCTTTCAAGCCTGCGGGGCGCATCGCGGCGGATGACCGGCCAAACGCGCCATATCGCGCTCGCACTGATCGGAGCAAAGTCGCCGCCAAACTGCGCCGCAGGCGTAATGGATGCGCGATACTTCAGCTTTCCCGGTTAAATATTCCGTCTGGAGCAGGCAACCATGACCCAGTCCTCTTTGCCGCGCCTCGGTTTCATCGGCGCGGGCCGACTCGCGCGTTGTCTTGCGCTGAGCTTTTCACGGGCCGGTTACCCGGTCGCAGCGGTAGCGAGCCGCTCGGCGGCTTCGGCCGGCAGGCTTGCCAGTCAAATCGAGCATTGCACGGCATTCGAGAACCCTCAACAGGTGGTCGACGCCGCCGACATCATCTTTTTAGCCGTTCCCGACGACAGCATCGGTACGTCAGCGCACACACTCCGATTCGGTCCGGACGGCGCGGCTGGCCCGCACGGCAAGGCGCTCGTTCATTGCAGCGGCGCTTCGTCCATCGAATTGCTTGCCCCGGCGCGGGACCAGGGCGCCTCGATCGGCGGCTTTCATCCACTGTACCTGTTTAGCGGCGACCTCGCCGATCTCGAGCGCATCGCAGGCTGTTCGGTGACGATCGAGGCCGATAGCGCGCTCAAGGACGAGCTCACGGCGCTGGCCGTCGCGCTGCGCTGCCATCCGCTGTCGATTCCGGCGGGCGGCCGCATGCTTTATCACGCGGCGGCCCACTACGCCGCCAGCTTCGCGCTGTGCAGCCTCGCGGAATGCGTCGCGCTGTGGCGCACGCTGGGCTTTGCCGAAGAGGACGCGCTGCGCGCTTTGCTGCCGATGCTCTCCGGCACCATCGAAACCGCGCGCGACAAGGGTCTGCCCAATGCGCTCGCCGGCCCGGTGTCGCGGGGAGACACGGGCGTCGTGCAGAAACAGTTGGCGTTGCTGGAAGGCCTCGGGGGCGACCACGCGGCACTCTACGGATTGCTCACGCGGCGCGCGGTGGGGCTGGCGGAACGCCGCGTGACGCCGCCCATCGCGATCGAGGCGATCTCCGAGGCCGTGGAAGAATCGCTCAACCGGTCGCTGAATCAGGCCGCAGCAGGTGCAAGCGTCAAGTAAGCCGTGATAATGTGACGTCCGGCGCCGCGCGCAATCCGCCAGCGCCGCGCATCGGGACCAACAGACGAGAACGCACAATGATCAAGGTCAGCATCCTCTATCCGTACCGGGAAAACGGCCATTTCGACGTGGACTATTACTGCGTCACACATATGCCGCTAGCGGCCAGGCTGTTCGGACCGTCCCTGAAGGGCTGGTCGGTCGATGTCAGCATCAACGCCGGGCCGCCCGGAACGCCGCCGCCGTACGTCGCCGCGGGTCATTTCCTGTTCGACAGCGCGGACGACTTCTACACAGTCTTCAAGCCGGCTTCCGAACAACTATTGGCCGATATTCCCAACTACACCGACGGCGGCAACGGCGCGATTCTGATCAGCGAGATCAGAATTTCCGTGTGATGCCCAGCGGAAGCGGAACGAATGGCGGCCTTTAATACTGACAGGCGTCGTCGAACGTGAAGCCGCAGCCGCGCACGGCTGCTCGAAACAACGCATCACGCGCTCCATAGCGGCAAGAGCGCGGGCAATCCAGATGAAACCGCCGGCGCGCCGCTCGGAAAGCGCCGGTACCCTGCGGCCGATCGGCGGCCGTTATACGAAGGAAAAGGACACGAGATGTTTGGCGATATCGCCCGTTTTCTGCTCAATACCGTCTTCACGCTGTTCGGCGCGGCGCTGTTGCTGCGCGCATGGCTGCAGGTCGTGCGCATGCCGCCCTACAACCCTGTTACGAACGCCGTGCTGCAAGCCACCAACTGGATTGTGCTGCCGTTGCGGCATATTCTGCCGAGCACGCACAAGATCGACTGGGCGAGCCTAGTCGCGGCGCTGCTCGCAGCCATCGTATATGTGGTGCTGATGGTGGTCCTGACCGGCGCCGATCCGCTCACGCTTTTGCCGACACTGCTGATCGTGGCGGTGCTGACGCTGATCAAGTGGGCGCTGAATCTGATCATCTGGATGACGATCCTGATGGCGCTGCTGTCGTGGCTCAATCCGCGCTCGCCCGCCATGCCGATTCTGTACCAGTTGACGGCGCCGTTTCTGAATCCGTTGCGCCGCGTGGTGCCGCAGCTCGGCGGCATCGACCTCTCGCCGATCCTGCTGTTCGTGATCGTGCAGGTACTGCTGATGGTGGTCACCCGCGCGGCCGTTCAACTGACTTACTTCGTGATCTGAACGCACAGGTAGCGAACATTCAGAAACCGCCGCCCATCAAAAAGGTGGCGGCTTTGTTTCATGCGTCGCTTGTTGTTTCCGCTTATTGCTTCGTCAACTGACCGTAGGCGACTGTGGTGTTGGTCGCTGTCTTAATCATGAAGAAAATCGTGCGGACGTACAGGTTGCTGCCCGTGATCGGCAGGAACGTAATTGCGGCGTTGCCCGTATATGTCGCACCCGATTTCAGCGTGCAGGACGCGGTCGTGCCGGTCACGTTCAACGTGTAAAGATTCTTGCTGGATGACGGCGTGGCGAGCAGCAGCGTGCCGGAGACCGGGCAGTTGCTCAATGTCCCGCTGAGCGTGCCGTCGTTTGCAATCGTCAGCGACGAGCCGGTTTCCGCCCACGTACCCGCCACGCTCGACTGGGTAACAGCGAGCGCATTCGCCGCGTCGTAGTTCCAGGACAGGTTCACCGTGGTGCTGTTCTCGACATAGCTGCCGGTGAACGTCTGGTTGTTCACGAAGGTGCCCGAGCCGGAGGTCGTCGGAAAATAGAAGCCGCCGATGAATGCCGTACCCGAGGTGAGCGTCCAGTTCGGCGCAGCGGGCGCGATGACGCCGAAGAATTCCGACAAACCGATGCCGCTCACCGTATTCAGGTAAGAGATGTTGCCCTGCGGATCGACGAGCGCCGTGGTCTTGTCGACGCCGAACTGGCTAGTCCAGACCCCTTCTACACCGTTGCCCGTTGCCGCAGCCGAACCGCTCTGCGGGCTCGTCAGACTCGGCAGTTGCTCGCCGCTGAGGGCGGGCGAAGAAGCCGGAACCGGGGCGCTTGCGGGACCGGGAGCACTTGCCACAACCGGCACCGAAGCGCTGCCGGCCGCAGGCGCCGCCGCCGAATTACCCCCGTCGCCGCCACCGCCACACGCGGCCAGCGCGAGCGAAGCGAGCAGGGATAACGTCAATTTAGCTTTGATTTTCATATCCATTTTTGTTTTTGGGCGAGTGTGCTGCCAATCAGATTGGCAGTGTCACGCCGTTGGTCGTTTTGATCTCGATGTTTGCCGTCAGCGCCGATTCGTTGATTCCCTCCAGAAATCCACTTGACAGAATCAAATCAAATGGATTCTTGTAACTTTTTGAAAGGACGCCAAAGAAGTAAACGGCGGTATTCCGACAAGCTTTAATATTTATTCGAACTTTCTGAGAGACCGCTCAATCGCGCCTGATGAAATATCATGCATAACGAATTAAATAATCGAAGCAGGCAGTGCGTAACTATTTGATTGGCCTTGCATTTATATCGGCTTCTAGCGGCATTCAATTTCCGCGATCTGCGTGGCGGTCGAAGCGTTAATCGGCAGGTTCCGCGCTGTGCGCGGTAGCGGGCGGTGCCTGCCTCAGCCTACTCAGCTGCGGCGCCTGACAACGACGACGCCACTTCGTGCGCGTCAAATAGCAACCGCAAGGGGATAGCCGACCGAATGGGCGAGAGCACGCATCGAACCGCTGAATATGGCCGGCTTGGTGCGGTAAGTCGGCGCGTTGTGGCGGGGAACACTGCGCACGCTCCCGCGGCGAGCACGCGCCCAGATGGGCCACAATCGTCCGCGTTTGCCAAATTGCGCGAAACCCGCGTAGAATGCCGTTCTCTGCGGGCGTCGTATAATGGTAATACCCTAGCTTCCCAAGCTGCAACGGCTTGAGCAAACCCACTATTCATGCGGGTTTTAGATGTGGTTTTCCAGCAGGCACCATTTAAAACCACGTGTTATGCGGGTTTGACGGCGACGCCAGTTTTCACCCCAGCGTTCGCGGCAAAAAGCTAAAGCTATACGTTTGACGCCATGTGCCTTAAGCAAGCGTCAGCAAAACCTCAGCAGGGATGCCTTGGCTCGCCAAGGCGACTAACCGCTGAATCTGCTGAACGGCATAAGAGATGTGATGATTTTGATCCACAAGTACCCATGTGCCCGGATTACCAGTTCCCGCATGGCCGGTCGCACAGTCATGTATGTATTGATCCCCATAACTGAAAGCGCCCCCTTGATAGTGCGAACTGTGCAAGACTTCCGACGCAAGTCTACGGTATTGCTCGTACTTGTCTCCCTGCCGCAAACTTTGGCCGCGATGAACGTGTAGCTTTGACCCTTCGGTGTAGCGAATTTTGCCGTTGATATGAGGGCTAGGCGTGAGATCACTGAAATCCGGATGAATCACCCCGTAGTCACTGTAAATGGGCATCACGGGAAGCTGCTCAGTGACTACGTTGGCCCACAGAGTAAGCTCTCTTCGATCAACCGTTCCACATGAGTTTTTCTCGATGGCAGATACGGTTTTCGGCGCACTTGAACCGGAAACAATAATTTTTCGGATATTGACGAAACCCATCAACGCATCAATGAAATCACGTGTATCGCTCGCGGCTGCCAACGTGTCGGCTTCCGTCCCAAGATAACGATGATCTAGCATGATATCCAGCATACGCAGGTCAAGTCCCATACTGCGCAAATCAAAAATCCGCTCGATAGTCTCGTCAGGAAACTCTATGTCGTCGTGATCCAGCCTCAAGAGCATCCCGCCCCGGCGCACTGCCCACTTCACCGCAGTCGCCAATCCCGCTTCATCCCGGTCAAAGCCGTAGACAGGCTCAAAGGGGACGTCCGCACTGTTCAGCAGAGAAAAACCCGCGTCCAGAGCAGGCTCTCCGCTCGCCACAAGAGTACCAGGCTTGAGAAGAGGGAAATCCACGTAGCATGGCCGGGTGCCGGAAAGCTTAGACAAGCGTGTGGCAAAGCGCGCAAGCAACTCTTCCGGTTTATGAGTGGGCAAGAATGGCGGTAGCTCGTAAAGCGGCTTTATGAACGCCGAAAGAGCTGGCTGGACGTATGCCATCGCCTTGATATCGTTGATCTTACCTTTGATTACGGGACAATATGCAAAGTTAGAGTTCACGGCTTCCCTCTCATTTCAACGATATCGACCGACAGGCTATTGATTAGTGAAAAGCTTCCTGACTGCGCCCTGCCCGGTTAAATCTGTAAAAATCGCGTAGTTTTCAGCCTCTCTTTGCAGACGCCCGGCCACAATCGCGGGATGGATTCCTTGCTCCCGAGCAAAATTCACGATCCCTGCCTTCGTCGGCATCTGACGCACGGACGCGCTCCGCCAGTGCGCTCGAGAAATCAACAAATCTCGAGCAACTCTGTTAGCTTCTTTTTCAATTGCATCATTGCTCTCGGCATCAACAAGTCGATCCAAGATAACGTCGCCTGGCCGACTCAAATGCTTCCAAACGTGAGCACACTCGTGCAATAGAGTGAACCAGAAGTTATCTATCCTATCGAATCGAAGCGTTAATCCAATCACAGGCAACCCCGATCCAGAGAGCATAGCTGCTCCGTCCAGCTTCGTTTTTGTGAGGTGTTCTTCCACCACCACCGCTATTCCGGCATCTCTTAGGAACTCAACAGCTCGCAAAGGACCATCCTCTTCCCGACTAAGGCCGATCAATTGCTTGAAAAACGGCTCAGTTAGCTTTTCAATATGAAATGGACCACGTGCGCAGTACGCTGGCTCTGCCGCTTTTTGCAATACTCTGGCTTGCCACGCTGTGAGCGCGTACAGGGCCTCCGGCGTGAACGCGTCACCCTTGATCGTCCGACGTGCCAATACGCCAGGCCTCGCCCCACCCAAAGACTTTTCGATAAAAATCCGGACGACTTCAGCACTCTTTGCTGCGTCAGCACGACGGCGTTCTACATTTATCCAACCCCTGGTAAGCATCTCCTTTACAGGAAATCTGGACCAATCTATCTCCTCAGTTTCCGCCTGACTGCTGTCAATCGGTATGGTAGTTGAGTCCTGCACAAGGACATCGGTCGGAATACCGAGTCCAGCAGAGAGTTCTCGAATCATGTTGACCGTGAGCGGCCGTTGCCGCGATAGGAATTCGGACACCCTGCTGCGTGATCCGAAATAGGGGATCAGATCTGTCTGTCGAAGACCCTGCTCCACCATGCGAAATTTCACCGCCTCAACGGGGTCCGGTTTCTCGAACGGATAGATTCGCCGCTCATAGTCCTCGACCAAGAGCGATAGGAGTTCCAACTCAGCCCCTTCCGGCGAATTAGGCATCGGATCAAGCATGACAAGTGTCTCGACCCGAGACATGTATTCCCGATATTGAGCCTCAGACTTAACGACTGCTGGCTTCATTTTGCCTAACTTCCCAATTAATCTTACTGTACTCATCGTGGGTACCAACCCAAGCGACTACGATGATTCCCATCTGATATGCCACATTACTTACCATTCGATAGTCGTTGCCCTTCACGTTGAAGATCACCCGGTTGCCGCCTAAAAAACTGGCAGTGGGGTATCTGAATTTGATGTCGTGCGAGCATACCCACTTCGCATCGCGCGCATCCGCCAACCAAGAGCGAATCCAAGCCCGTGCGAGAGGGTGCTTCGTCGTGAAATCCGCTAGCTTGTCGAGACCGTGTACCTTCATCGCCGTCCGGAGCCGTATTCGTTCATGCCACAATCTAACACGTTGTTCCCATTTTGGGAACAACGTGTTACGCTTCTCGCAGGCTGGTGGGCATGACTTTCCGGCTACTCCGAAGCGCTAGAATTAGTGCCACATCAATAGAATCGGGCATCGGTTGTCGGCGCCAACCCGCCCGCGAGTTCATCCGCGTGGTCCCGAATAGAAAGGTCCGATATGACGACAACGATCAAGTGTGTTGCAAGGCGAATGGCCGGGGGGCGGGGGCACGAGCACATTGCCTTCCTTTGGTGGATACAGCTCGAAGGAGAGAATGCAACTGGGAAGGAAGGGGCCTGCTCGCGAGCTGAGATGGTGAGCTATATCGAGCAATATGGCGAATACAGCGTTTGGTGTCCCGATCGCAACCCCAACCAACCGGGCGCATGGGTTCACGTCCACAACAACGGACACGTTAAATATGTCCAGACCGTTGCGGACGGGCGGACAACAGACAATCTGCTTGCTCTTCCGGAACGCTAGTCGGTACGAAGGCTACGCATCTCGTTTATGGGTAGAGCTCAACCTATGCAACTTTCTCATTTAGTCAAAGATTGGGGCGGTTTCGAACAACTTGTTGCTGAACTGAACAGGACGGGCGAAGTCAGTGT
Source organism: Paraburkholderia sp. RL17-381-BIF-C (assembly GCF_046026435.1). Lineage (NCBI taxonomy): Bacteria > Pseudomonadati > Pseudomonadota > Betaproteobacteria > Burkholderiales > Burkholderiaceae > Paraburkholderia > Paraburkholderia sp. RL17-381-BIF-C. The sequence goes on from NZ_JARESX010000022.1 coordinate 24,441, forward strand.
CGAGCATAACGTCGTGCTGCCTGGGCGATCGGGGGCTCCACGGCAAATCGACGTCCTTATCCGCCACAAGCAAGGGCTCTACGAGCATCTTATCGTCGCCGAGTGCAAATTCTGGAACAAGGCCGTCGATCGAGCAACGGTCGATTCAATGGCGACAACCGTCCGCGAAGTCGGCGCCTCCCGCGGCGTCATATTTTCTAACAACGGTTTTCAATCTGGTGCGGTGACGCAAGCCAAAGCAGACTCAATAGATCTGTTTCTTGTTAGAGATCTTACGAACGACGAATGGGGAGCGCCCGGCAAGATCATCGATTTTTTTCTTCATGTGATATCGATTTCAATCGGGGGCTTCTCGACAGAGCGCACTTTTTCACTCCCGGGAAGTCAGCCGACAAGCACACGTATGGACCTCCGGCTCGGCAACGCGGAGACGAATAGCAGCACTCCGATTACATGGCCTGGAAGATCGTTCAAAACGCTTGAGGAAGGAATCGAACACGCGGCAAAAGATGCAGCGCAAAAGGTTTACCAACCGGCAGCATTTTCGGCAGACGGAAAGTTCGACGCAACGCTAAGGGCGCGTGTCACCGTAAATTTGGCACCGCCCAAGCCGATAGTTGCGAAAATCAACGATGGCACGATATTCATACCAAGCGCAACCCTTCACATAGGAATCTCAATCAATCAAAGCCGAATGATCTTTGACAGAGCAAAGAATCTTGCATTCGCGCTAGCAGTCGAGGATTGTGTGCGCAACACCGTCACAGCTGCCGCGAGAAGCGTAGGGGAAGAGACGACGATGCTAAATCAGCTCAATGCTCCACAGCAGGTCTCTGGCAACGATAAGCCATTGGAAAATGGCACCATCTTCAGTGTATGGGTCGCCGGTTTCCAAAATTTTGATGAATTCGCTGGCCTCAATCCGGGCGAAGTTAAGATAGCGCCGGCAGCGTCTTGAGACGTTCGGCACCATCGAAGATGTGAGCAACAACTACGCTTTGACTCGGTGCGTCACGGGAAAGTGAAAGGCCCCGTGGGAGCCTTTCGTAGAAATATGCTTCCAATGGCAAATCACTTCTTGCCTTGCGGCTCGTGCTTGTCCTTTATCATCTGGTAGTACGTACTCGCACCGGCCTTCGTCAGTTTCACATCGGCAATGAACTTCTCGATGATGTCTTTCCGCGTCACGTCCTTGACGGTCCGCATCCGCTTGTAGATTTCCGTCGCCAGTTCCATCTTCGTCGGCGTAGCTGGTGCCGACTTCGCTGCGGTATCGTTCGTCGTCACGCTCGCAGCTGGAGCAACAGTTCCTGCCTTCGAGTCAACGGCAACAGGCTTACCTGCTTTCTCGTCTTTGCCCGTCACACCTTGCTTCTGATCAACCATGATCGCACTCCATTCGTTGAAAGTGCGTCCAGGGTCCAGCAGATCGACCTTCAAGGCAACGGCAAGCGAACGACCACGACCTGCACGACGGCGACCACTTCGAAATTCAGCGAGCAACAGTGACAGTTTTCACGTCACCCTCACGCACCGGCTCTCTACCCCCTTGATCTAACGAGAATCTTCGAATCAGATCATCAGCTTATTAAAAAATTAGGCAGCATGCAGACAGTCCGAGTTTAACTGGCGAACTCAATAACATGGTTTGCCAACGGGCGAATCCTTTACTGCGCGAATTGCGAATCGATCCATTTCTTGTATACGTCCACTCGCATGCTACGGCCATCAACGCAAGTTTCGGCACCGTAGGCAGTAACGCCAACAATCATCCATCCCGTTGGCGCACGTTCTAGCATTGCGGGCCCACCAGAATCACCCGCGCATACATTCTGCCCTAACTTATTGGCAACATAGCTGAAGGTCTGATTTTGGACCGCATCTATGGGCACAATTGCTTGGCGGCGCTTTCCTGCGCTGGATGTATCCAATTTTCCATCTTGCGACGTTGTTATGTCATACAATCCGTAGCCAACAAAATACAGCGGTTCCTTATCATTTCCTTGAGTCAATGACTCCAACGATGGAACCCCGCTATATAGCGCGTACCGCGGAAATAAGTCCTTCGGCGGGCTGTCGTTCAAAAGTACGACGGCGATATCATCCTCAGTGGTTATCGACTGACCGTTGACGACGACTCTGTAGTTGAATTCACCTGCAACCTTACCCTCAGGATATTTCGCTGCTTTTATGGAGTAAATCTTGCTGTTCGGGTCATCCATCGAGCTGCCGAACAGCAATCTCATGTTTTTCTTATCGACGTCTGGTTTATACCGACCAGCAACGCAATGCGCTGCAGTCAACGCTGTACGGTCTCCAATCAACGTCGCCGTGCAATGCGTCGCCCATGTACCGTCGTCTTTTTTGAGCTCAACTATAGCTACCGAGTGGAACCCCGAGGCGAACGTGCCACCCAACATGAGTGGTCGATCATTTGTCGCAGCTAAAGGTGCCGGATGCACAGCAATTTGCATAGGCAAGCTTTGTGCCTTGTGGTCCTCACAACATCCGCCTTTGTCTTTGGTAGACAGATCGAGCGAAGAGCGTACTGTAAAGATAGCACCGGGAGAGGCATGCAAGATAATCTGCTGTGCTCCGGTGGGAATAGCTATCGGACCCTCGGGACCTTCCACTGCGACAGTTGCGCCCGTAGGGAGATTGTGTGAAATCTGGCCAAGCGTTAAGAGATAAGGCCCAGGCAATATCCCTTGCGCAAAAGCGATGACGGCAGTGGCACCTGCGTGGGCAAACGACGCCGCATTGGTATCGTTTCCGTGCAGCCCCGCACACTCGTTAAACACACAACCAGTGCAAGTCCGGTAATGCCCCCCTTTCGATAAGCCTGTAACAGCAAGGGTGTAACGAATATCATTACTTGGCACCGGCTCCTGTTGGACGTCGGCGGCGCTCGATGCTGAACTCCCTCGCCCATACGGCTGACATTGACTGCTTTCAGACCCGACAACACTTGCATGCGAGCTGGTGGGATTTTGGGCCGTCTGCGTCAACCCGCCATCGATGGAAGCGGACGCGGAGGTGTCGGTTTGCAGCGAAATGGAGAAGTCCTCCGATGCTGACACGGTGCTACTAATAAGCAACATCAAATGGCCAACTATCATCCGTTTTATCAGCACAGCGCATGGACCTGATTTTTGGGCTCGCATCGGTTTTACCTACGCAAATGAACGATCGTCGCCACGGTCTGGAATGTCGAGGTCAGGGCCCATCCAGGCTCAAGGGGCGTTGGACATTCGGAGCGAAGGGCTTCGTGGGCGACGTCCCATCCGGGAGTGGGTCAAAAGCCATTGCCCGGTAACCTATCACTACCGGGTTCGCGAAATCACGCTGAATCTTCAAGCCCGAACTCGAACCTGTAACAATCTGCGCTGAAATCCCGGGGAACTGCTGCTGCTCATTTCCAGCGGCCGAATCGACAAGAGTTTTCAATTGCGCCGATAGATCCTGGACGGGCGTAAGCGGTGCTCCGGCCCCACTCGCAGCGGTTCCTTTATCTGCCGTCGTTCCACCACCTGCCGTGGTTCCGCCACCTGCCGTGGTTCCTTTGCTTACTGTAGTTCCTTTATCTGCAGTGCCTGAGGGGTCAGCTGGCTGGGCTTTGCTGGATGCCGCTTGTCCACTCGGAGAAAAATATTTCAACAAAGAATCTAGTGTTGCCTGCCTAGTCCCTCCTGCTGGTTCTTTCATCGCAACCTGAAGCTTAGCCGCAGTACCTTTCGTGAAGGTAAAGTTGACGTCAATTGCGTAAGCCGCGAATACCTCCGTGACAAGCAGAAATACCGCCCGCTCATCGCTTGCGCATGAATTTGAATATTTAGAAAGGTAATCCGTTGCCCATGTCCAAAATTCCGCCGATTTCCATACTTTCGAAGTTTTCGCAACTTGTAGCGAATCCCAAGCCGGCAAGCCATAAGATCCGGCAGCTGGAACGCTGATCGAAACCGAACCAACGTCTTCGCTACTCAGGCCAAAGCCTGCCAAAACCACACCCGCTGGCACAAGAGCGCCCACCTGTGCTTGAGTCACCGATGCCGAGAAGAACTCCGGGAATGACACGTTTCGCAATCGGATGACACTGCTTTTACCGGAGAGGAAATTTTGCCCTTCAGGCATGGGCCCAAAATCCTTCGTCGCGTCGGCGCTCGTACCTTTACTAGAAGCACTAGCGGCAGGCAACGTGACAGCCTCACCATAGAATTCGCTCATGCTGCTCCGAAGTTCGGTGACGCGCGCTAACCAAATGGCAATTGGCGGCGGACCTTTTTGAGCTGCTGCGAGCTGCACGGCGCTGTTTTCCCCAAACGGCACTTGCGCTACCGATTTCTTGGCGCAAATCGCGTATAGGTCTCCGACTTGAATGTCTTCACGCGGTGGAAAAACCGGAAAGATCTGATATGCGCGTAGTCGTGCACCCCATTGACTCGCCAAGTTGTCGGGATTAAGGACCGGCTTAGTCGTACAAGCGGCGAGGATCACAACGGCAGCGGCAGCTAAACTAGTTTTCATTTTTAACTCCGGAAACGTGGGTCCGCAGTAAACCCGCCGCCAGACAATCTCAACCAATGCTAGGCGAAGTTGAAGCACATCGCGCCGCGAAATCTATGCATGAACGAACGGTACCGCACAGACAATCCTCGCATTTCGAATACTGACGTAGGTAAATCACAAAGCGCCAAGCTTGTTGCCGATAAGTGCTTGCACCCAGCGATCCCCTAGCTGCCTAGTTTCGAGTCGCCCCTCACTCGCCATGGACTGGCGTGGAATATTTGCCCTATCTGTTACTAAATCCATCTGCAGGCTTCAGTTTTTTAAATGCTCGCCGTAAACATAAGGACTGATAGCATCAACTGGGTCCCCGTTCAGAGGCGCCCTCGCCGGAGATTGAAGTGCAAGGGATCATCTACCATCTCAACCAACCTCTTAAAACACTGCTGCTGAGCACCCCATTGGAAGGGAAATATTTTTTGCACCCCGTCCATAGTTCGACTATGACGAGCATTCGCCCAAGCACAAACGAGCCGCTAGTATTTCGTTTCTTCTCGGGCTCCGATCGCTCGGTGGTCTTCTGTTTCTGTCCAATAGAAAATCTAAACAATACTTCGGTAGGACAGGCGTGGGGACGAGCTAACAAGCTTGTTGAGAGAGATACTGCCGTTGACGAGATTGGCCGCTTCGTTTGGTCCAACGGCACGTTTGAAACGGCAATAGGTGAAATATCGATGTTTTTTCGTGGCTCGGCCACCTTGACAGAAGACTGCTATTCGAACGTTGCCCGTTTAAAAGCAACGGTCGACGCAAAGGGCATGGCTATCTTCTCGTCAGAGCCGGGGGGTGATCGGGCAGTGCGAGCCTTAGCCGCATACATGCTAGGTCTCGCCTATCATCGCGTCCTCGAACAAGCAATCAACGACCTTGCCGAACGCTGCCGCGATGACTCACGGGTGAATCATACGGAGACGATGCACGCGGAAATATCGCGGTTTATAGCTAGCTACTACTTCGAAGCGCCTGCCCGCGTCATTACGACGGAGGTAGGTCCCCTTTACGCGGCTATTCGCGAACGACTGCTTCTCGGATCACTCCGCTATGAACTCGTCGACCAGCTTAGCCGGCTTGCTGAAGTTATTCGAATAGAGCGAACGGCAGCGGAATCGGCCTTTGAAGCAAGAATACAAAGGCGCCTTACGATATTCGGTGTGGTCATCGCGGTGCTTGGCTTAACTCAATTGACCCAAACAACCCCATCTCAGATTCAGGCTTTTGCGACCGGATGGAAAGCTGTCTTGGCCGGGGGGACGGCAACCCCGGCTCCACAATCAGGACTCTCGACCTCGGACGCAAAAAAGCCTGACAATCACACCGAGGCACTGCCTCGCAAGGCGAAGCGACTTCGTCACGATGCGCCAGAGTAGAGCAATCTCGCCAGAACGAAGAGGTCGCCGACATAGCACCCGTTCGCGCATGCAGGTCACTCGCAACAGGCTTACCCTCCTTCGCTCCCTCCTATATTTATTGGCTGCTCTATTCGACCATTGTCACCCGCTGTAGGTTGGAATGTGCTTCCATCGCCCAGCGAAAAAGACAGAGCCCCCGAAAATACGGCGAGCAACAGCGACATTTTTCACGTCACTTCCGCGCACCGGCGCCCTATCCATTTGATTTAACAGGAATTTCCTAGCCAGATCATCAGCTTAACTAGATTCTGCCGTGGGGCCATCCTCGACAGGTGCCCGTGTCTGGCCATCGCCGACCGCCCCCTACAGGTGGGGATGAAATTTCTTCACATTCATCTGAAGGGAACAGCTTTTTTAAACGATTAAACCATTTCTCTTGTTTTTAGAAAGTTTTTATATAGAGGAAGAGATAGAGAGAACTTTCTGAAAATTGATGAAATCGTTGAATTGTTTAAGATGTGCTGAGTTCGCATGCAGAGTGAGAGGGCAGGGACATGGGTGCGGGGCAGCCGGAAGCAAATTTATAGCCCCGCCATGCGTCTCACAATGGCTGTCGAATGCCAAACCCTACCTTGCGATTTGTAACACCCCTTCCTGTCCGCGTATTCAAAAAACCTGCCCGCCGTGGCCGGTCTGATTGCAAGCGCGCAACGTATACCACCCCCTTGTCTCCGCAGTCCGGCTTCTGTACAGTTCATCTCATCAAGAGTTCTTGGCACCTAGACCCATCGACTGCGAAAAATCGATGGGGTCTCGCCAGCACCGGGTAATGGAGGTTGTGTGACCAGCCCGAGGGGATGCGCGTTTTGAGCGGTCCTCAGCCCAGTCATTTGGGTGGTGCAGTGAGACGCATCTTCGATCAAACGTCCCGTTCATTACGAACGGATTTTGGTCGATGGCGTCCCACTGCGTAAGTCCTACTATCCCTTATCGCATCCGCCATCGGCCATTAACTAACCGTTAAAGGCTATTGCGTGGCAAATCCTTTTTTCCCCACCTACCCGTATTCATTCTACTGCGACGGCGACGTCCGGCAGTTCGTCCCTGACTACATCATTGCTGACCTGAGTCCCGAGCATCCAACTTGGCCCTCCGATCTGCGCGATGGTCCGCTTCCCGTCTATTGCTACAGCACCGGCGATCTCGTCCTCTGCCCTCGCGTCCCTGCTCATAGTAAGGCTCGTGCAATTGGAGTAGACCGCGAGGCGTGTGGCATCGTCTGTGACGACTGCAAGGCGGTCTATGCGACATGCAGGCTTCTTTCGCTGGAATCTCTTGAAGAAGATCTCTTCTGCGAGGTGACACATGGCTAAAATTGCGAAACCGGCCAAACCTGCGTACCCCGACACTCTCTTTTGCTCGCGGGACGTTTCGACCTTTATGCCCGAAGGGTATAAGCTCGTCTGCATCGAAGAACATTATCCTATCTGGGCCGCAGATCTTCATGAAGGCCCCTTCACGGTCTGCAGTTACAGCACCGGTGCTGAAGTGCTCTGCCCGAAACATCCGACCAAGCACCCTCCAGCCAAGGCAATCGGCTCTCACCGTGCTGCGGCCGGAATTGTCTGCGACGAGTGCAAAACAGTTTATGCACTCACCAGCATCATTCCAATGCGCCTCCGGGGAATGGTTGCTTGCATTTGCAATTTCCGCAACCAAACAGTGCTTAGCATCGCCGCATCTGGCGGTTAATTCCGAATAACACCTCAATCATACTGAGAGATCGTAATCGCGGTCTCTCTGTCATCTAATATGCAATCCGAAATTATTAACATTGATCCAATTAAGAAGTATACCGCCCTTGCAGCGAAAGGCTTCGCTTGCTTTCCGATTGTTCCGAACGAAAAGCGCCCTCTCACACCGAACGGGTTCAAGGACGCGAGTCTTGATCCCGAACAGCATCGGGCATGGGCCGAGCAATATCCCGGTGCAAACATTGCCTACGCTACTGGCGCTCCCTCCGGTCGCTTGATCGTGCTCGATATTGATGTAAAGAATCAGAAGTCTGGCGTGAAGTCGCTCGTCCATCTGCAGAAAACATATGGTCCTTTGCCGGAGACCAGGACGGCCCTGACGCCATCGGGAGGGATCCATTTTTTGTTTACTTACCCTGAAGGGATGAAAATTCCGTGCAAAGTGAACTTCCGCGAGGGAATCGACGTCAGGGCGGACGGTGGCTATTGCGTTGCCCCTCCATCGACCATTAATGGCGGCTCATATGAATGGGTCGACCCGGCTGCGCCTATTGCTCCCGCTGAAGTATGGTTACTGGAAGCACTTGCCGAGCAAGGTGCGACGCGCCGTAAGCGGAAATCGCGTACAACCCCGATTGCCCCCGCTGGGAGCCGCAACCAGTCTGTCATGCTTCACGCATTTTCCCTGCTCAATAGTGGATTGGACTACGAACGGCTGGAAGAAGAACTGCTTGAATACAACACTGCCTGCTGCAACCCGCCCCTTTCCGAATCCGAAGTTGCTCAGATTGCGATGAATGTCATCAAGTCGCATAGGGAGAATGCTGCCAACGCCTTACACACCACTGACCTCGGAAACGCCATGCGTTTGTCCGAGCTGTACCGCGCTATCCTCCGCTACGTGTACGAGACCAAACAGTGGTTAAAGAAACAGGATTCGGGGGTATGGCAGCGCATTGACGAACTGCATGTCCTTGGCCTCGCCCGTGAACTTCTTCCGCTGATTTACGAAGAAATGTCTCGCCTGTCGCCGGGCAACCGCATGGAGATGTTCGAGCACGCAAAATATACAGAGAGCAACACCGGCCTGAAATATGCCGTGGAACTTTTCCGGTCGGAACCCGGCATCGCGGTTTCTGCAAGCGATCTCGATCAGGGTGAATGGATGCTCCCGGTGCTCAATGGGCTGATCGACTTGCGGACGGGCAAGTTCATGCCGATAGACCCAGCGCTTCACATTACGCAAACGGCAGGAGTTTATTACGATCCAGATGCTACGTGCCCGCGGTGGGAAGAGTTCCTTTTGCAAATCATGGACGGAAACACCGCCCTCGTGGAGTACCTGCGCCGCGCCATCGGCTATACGTTGACCACACAGACATCGGAGCATTCCCTGTTCTTCGCATTTGGCAGTGGTGCGAACGGAAAATCCACCTTTCTCAATTTACTGCGGGCACTCTTCGGTGATCTCGGAGCGCAGGCGAATGGCGACATGTTGCTCGACAAGAACGGGGGGCAAGCCATGTCCCAGAACGCGGCAAGCAGTGAAGTTGCGCGCCTCGCGGGGAAACGTCTCGTTGCGATGAGCGAAGTCGAGGAGGGCCGCCATTTCAGCGAAAAAACGGTGAAATGGTATACGGGCGGCGAAGAAATCACCGCCCGCATGCTCTACCAGAATGCGTTCGCGTTCACACCACGTTTCAAGCTCTGGCTCGCGGGCAACTACAAGCCAACGATCAAGGGCAACGACCACGGCATCTGGCGCCGCATGAAGTTGATCCCGTTCACGGTGACGATTCCGCCGGAGAAGCGTGACCCTGACCTTGAACGCAAGCTGCGCGAGGAACTGCCGGGCATCCTGAACTGGGCTCTCGTAGGATGCCAGCAATGGCGCGAGAACGGCTGCAAGCTCAAGGAACCGGCGATCATCACGAACGAGGTGTCGGAGTATCGTGGAGAGATGGATGTTGTCGAAAGCTGGTTGTCGGAGTTCACGCGCGACGATCCAGACGGCGAGATCCATTTCGGCGATGCCTACAAATTCTTCAATGCGTGGAGCAAAACGCAACATAACTTCGCCTATTCGGGCAAGCGGTTCGGCATGATTCTGGCCGATAAGGGATATAAGCCCCTCTCGAAACCCCATCGCGTTTATAAGGGCTTGTGTCTGATAGTTGATCTTCAATTCAACGAACATACGAAGGACTACATCGGTTACGAATTCAATGAGACGGAGGTCTACCAGCGGAAGAAGGACTGGCAGAAGAAGCTGCTCTCCAATATGGCCGACGAGGACTTCGACGCAGGCGGTGACGAGGGCGATATATCTCCAATATAAGCCGTCGTAAGCAGGGTTTCCCGAACGGACCGTGCTCGCGCACGGACCGTTTTTTTCGTCCCTGGCATGGGCGAAAGCTGTTGTCATACTCCGTGTCAGCCCGGATGGTGTTGCTCATCAACTACATTCCGTAAGGAGCAACGCCATGACACTAATCCGTCGCAATAACAGCAAAAACTGGTACTACCAATTTCAGATTCAGGGCAAGAAATTCTTCGGTTCGACCGGCACGCCGAACAAGACGAAGGCCGCTCAGGTCGAACGCGAATTCCGCAACCGCGCGCACAGCGAACGTTACCTCGGCGACTCGCCTGAAATCACAATCAAGGATGCGCTTGAGCAGTACGTCGAGTCCCGTAAGGGCACTGCCTATTACAGCGGCATGTGGTCGGGCATCCGGAAGGCGATGGGGTACAAGCTTCATTCGAAGACGAAGGCGAAGCTTCCCTGCTACGGATTTTCGCCCGACACGCTGCTGCACGAACTGACTACGCGCGACTTCGAAGTCCTTGTCGCGAAACGTAAGGCCGAAGGCGACAAGCCTGCGACGATCAAACACGAGATTGGGCTGCTGCGGGCAACCATCAACGAGATGACGAAGCTCGGCTTCAAAGTGAATCGCGAAATCGTGTTTCCCGCGCTTAAGACTTCTTATAGGCTTCGATATCTGGATTCCATCGAAGAGTCGGCGTTATTGCTCGAACTCGAGCCGGATCGGCTTAGAAACGGTTTGAAGCCGTTAGAAACGCGAACACCCGAAATGACGCGGAATGTGCAGGACAACTACGACATCACGGTTTTCCTGCTGGATACGGGGTGTCGCTACTCCGAGGTCGCAAACATTCCGTGGTCGGCGATCAGCCTTGATGGCTGCACAATCAATCTGTACCGGAGCAAGGTAAGAAACGAGGACGTGCTGTACATGACCTCCCGACTCGAAGCAATCCTTCGTCGCCGGTGGGAAGAACGCAGGCCGGGTCAGCGTTACGTGTTCGAAGACCGCACGGGCAACGAGCGCGGCTACAGCACGAAGTCAATCAAGAAGGCGATCGAGCGCGCGGGGCTGAATGACCCGGCGGCGGTCAAGGAGCGCGGTGGACGCGTTACCCTGCACACGTTTCGACATACGTTCGCGAGCAAGCTGGTCAAGGCAGGCGTCAGCCTGTATGAAGTGTCGGTGCTGCTCGGCCACAGCGATCCGAAGATGACCCAGCGCTACGCTCATTTGAGCCCGAATGACGCAAGTCGCAAGGCCGTAAAAGTCATCGACTCGCTGCTGCTGGATCCTGCATAAACTCGGGGAACTTGACTGGTTCAACCGGCTGAGAAATAGGTCACTTTCCATGCCTTATTGAAGGCGTACAAACCCGGGATTCGCGACGCAACGAATCTCGGCTCTGTGCCCGCTTACTTGTGCCCGTCCCATTCCGGGTCCGGGTCATCTTCCCACGCTGGTGCCCATACTCGGTTCGCCCATCGGGGATGCGTCAAGTCAAATGGCTTGCCGATACCGAGACGCGGAAGCTGGCGGTTGTAGACAAAACCCGAGACGCCAGCCTTGAACATCTGCTTCTCTATTTCCCGGTACTTTGCTGTGCTATAGCGCGGACCCTGCTCAAAGAATTCTGGTCCTTCGGCGAATCTGGTGTCCATATCTGCCAAGTGTATTTGTACAGCTTCGGATTCGGATGCAGGTACGTTCCTAAGAACGCGAGTCCGGTTCCGCGCCATCGCTGGAACTCTTCCTTTGTCGGGCGCAGCATTTGGATTCCTTCCTCTATACCGTGACCGTCAAATTTCTTTATCTATTGCCCTATCAAGGTGGCTTCGCATCACCTCATAGAGCCGCCGGGCGTAACGCTGCTTATCGGTTGAATGAACATGCCAGAACACGTAGCGGCCAAGCGTATTGTTTTCGATTGGGGCACGCACAACGATTTCGATGCAGAACTTGCCATCATCACGCTTGCACATGCGACCGAGCAATGCATCCTTGCCGTCCTTCGCAATGGCGATGATATAACCATCTTCTTCACGAACAAGTAGCCAGATACGATTGAGCGTATCGACCGACATGACACCGAGCCGCTCCTTCGCGTGTGGCCACGATTTTCCTTCGAACAAGTTCTCGAATTTCATCACTAGACCATCATCATTGGACACCCCCGTCGCGCTGCAAGCAGCGACATTGCGACAGAGTGGATGTGTTCAATCAGTTGTGACCGGGCTATTTGGATCTATTGAAGTAAGATGCACGAGGGCATTCGTCCATTTTTTTCCAAAGCTCCGCCTTCTCCGTTTCCCATTTGACCGTCAACTTCTGCTGCTGCTCAACGGGCAACTCGCTCCACGCAGGATGATTTCTCGGGTGCTGAATTTGAAGCTGATACCACTGTTTCGACAGCGCTCGCGACGGCGCTTCCTCGCGGTCAAATTGCTCGTTAAGTTCTCGACATCGCTTTTCACTCGCAACCCAAGTACCATCCTCGCTTTCATGCCCAAAGACGCGAAAATAGCTCAATGCGAACGAACAAAGGAACAGCGCAAATACACCGAAAAACGTAGCCGTGAGATACGTCAGTGGATCATCGCTCGGCGCGTAACTTCTACCCGTATAGACATACCAGAGAACGGTCGGAAGTCCCATGATCGTGTCGAAGACAGCCGTGAAATGCTCCTGAGCCTGTAACCCAAAAGGGTAAAAAATGATGTCTTGGAACAGGTGGTAGTAAATTACCAAGATCCCATACAGAAGACATGCATTGAATACGATCTCGTTGCACCAATAGCGCCGCTCGTACTTGTCCTCAGCGATGCGTCTTCTGCGACACGCGACGTACAGGCCGCGAATTCCCAGTATCGGGAGCAGCACCATGACTGCGACCCAAAACACAGCCATGAAAGCGCGCCACAGACGCTCGATCATTGCGAGCAAGCCGTTTTCCGAGTTATGCGACATACTGACCTCGCTTTTTTCAGTAGATCGCGTTGTATCCTTCGGTCGTCAGGTAGTACTCCCACTTCCCCGTGCACTCCAGCATCCCATCTTTGCACAACGAATCGAGCGCCGCGCTCAGCCTGTTCTTGTCCTTGGGATTCAGCCAGTCTTGGATATCGACCTCCCAAAAATCTCGTGTCATGCACCTTGAGTCGACCTTCCGCCATCGGATATGGTCGAGGATCTTCTTCTTCGTTGATTCAAGCGGATCCACGACCGGGACCGAGGCAACGGTAGCCTCGATGCCCTTCATGTGTGGTTGCAGTGAGACAACGACTTTCTGTAGCAGCGCTTCCAGCTGACGCAACTCGTCCTGGCCCGCCCCCGTGAGACTGATTTCCAGTTTGATCATTTATTTGGCCCCGCCCGTATAGCGATCATTTTCTAGCGACCACCGGCGGACTGGCGACAGTGGCAATCCGCAATTGTCACTTATAGTGCGTGTCACTATAGAGCGTGGCTATATAAAGGTCAAATCCATACCCTTCGTTGGTTGTTTTTGGACGCCAACGATGGATTACGACCCGCTAGAATTGTTCGGAAAACGAGTGGTGGAGCTGCGGAAGGCACGAGGCTGGTCGCAGGAGAAGCTCGCACTTGAGTCCGGTTTGGCACGGTCCTACGTCGGCGGCATCGAGCGCGGCCAACGAAACATCGCGCTCTACAATATTTGCGTGCTTGCCGCGACTTTGGGCGTCGTACCGAGCGAGTTGCTGGAGTTCGATATCAGACCTTCGAAAACTGGGCGGCACAAGTAAGCGCCGTCAGTGAATCATCATCAGTATTCGTCCGGAAACAGCAGTGTCGTCATGCCGCGATCTGCCTCGGTGATGATCCAGACGCGTTTGCCCGCAATGTCGTAGCTAGACAGGACGCGTGCACCATGCTCGACCGCAAACCGGTTCGCCGCTGCATCCTCGGGCGGCACCATTCCCCAGTCTCCGCAGGCGTGACGCCTGAGATATGAAAAGGCCGCGATGCGGTGATGTTCAAGATGCGCGAAGACGCCGCGCGTCGCAACAACCTCGCCGATATGAAATAGTGGCTGCATCATTCTCAGGCTCCGCCATACGCGGCCCATGCCGACTCGATCAGCGATGACGACGCCTCACCAGATTCATATCCCGGCACATCCTCAAGGAACATCAGTAACTTGTCGTTAAACTGTTCGCGACAGATGTTGCTTCCGAAAACGTCGCGAAGGGCAACGATCAGTTCGCGAATCTGATCAGTTGTAAGAGGCGGGAAATCGCTGTCGTGTTTAGTGTCGTCCATGCGACGACTATCCCGCCGAATGCATCGTCTGGACAACATGACGAAGGGTATGTGCTTCGGCGGGCTAGTCGTCCCTGTTCGACCCACAGCACATCATGGATCCACCACTCCCCGAAACGACTGCTTCAAACGGCGGATTCACGCACAACGGCCGTTGGAATGATCTTGCTGGCAGGCGCGTTATCGGCCATAGCGGCAGTTAGTGAATCGAAAATACTGCATCGGGAATCAGTGCCAAGGCCCACGTTGCATAGTGAAGTAAGTCCTTGTGAGAGATTGTCTGCTGCGAAACATCCTGTTACAGTTCCATTCGGCTCGCGGATAGATTTTTTGCCATGCATCATGGCATGTGAAATAAAAGTTCCGAGATTTGCTCCTCGGATTTCCTCTGCATTATCCGAATTGCGCCGTTTGCGTAAGAGTATCCGCGGGCCACTTCCTCTGAGACATATGTCAAGTCTTCAAAAGCTTAAGGCTGCTACCGCTCGGCGTGATCTCGCTATCATCCTGGATGTCTCGCCGCGAAATCTCGCATACATTCTCTATAAGACCGCACCCGCTACCAAATATACGCGCTTCAGCATTCCAAAGCGGCACGGCGGACAGCGAGAAATTTTGGCTCCATCTTTAGGGCTTAAGCTCGTTCAGCAAAACCTAGCCTCTGTTCTGCAAGACTGCAGCGACGAAATTGCCCTATCCCACGGAAAGTTTGGAAATGGACGTCGGTACGGAATTGCTCACGGGTTCAAGAGGCATCACACAATCATGACGAATGGACGAGTCCACGTCACTCGTCGGTTTGTCTTCAACGCAGATTTGCACGATTTCTTTGGAACAATTAACTTCGGACGTGTACGCGGATTTTTTATCAAAGACCGCAACTTTGCGTTGAACCCTGACGTTGCCACGGTCATTGCTCAGATAGCGTGCTTCGAGAACAAGCTACCACAGGGTAGCCCTTGTTCGCCGGTTATTTCTAATTTGCTCGCCCATCCCATGGACATCCAGCTCTCCAGCTTGGCGGCAAAGCACAGCGCGAGCTATACGAGATACGCCGATGACCTCACATTCAGCACGAACAATCCGACGTTTCCTCTTGAGATAGCAACTCTCAACGGCGACCATACGTGGGTTCCGGGAGCAGAGCTTGACCGCTTGGTTAGCAAGAACGGGTTTGCGTTCAATCCGTCCAAAACGCGGTTGCAATATCGCGATTCAAGACAAGAGGTGACTGGTCTTACGGTCAATCAGAAAGTAAATGTCCCTGCGACCTATCGATACACCGTACGCGCGATGGCGCACAGCCTCTTTACAACGGGAGCATTTGAATTCGTCTACAAGAAGAGAGACGCCAACGGGACCGTGATTCTGGAAAGTCGTAAGGCCGGAGAAAATAAGCAACTGCTTGGCATGCTCTCCTACATCGACCATGTGGATCGATTCAATCACAAGTTAGCCATAGAAAATGGTCGTGAGTTTGAGAGCACAGCCGGTCGAGTGGAGTTGTTCAGGCGTTTTCTCTATTTTGATCTGTTCTATGGCCTCCCTGAACCTATCATCGTTTGCGAAGGTAAGACGGATAACGTCTACCTACGGTGTGCGATAAAAGCGCTGTCTGCCACGTACCCCAGCCTTATTGAGGCAGTTGTGCCGCCGAAGTTAAAGGTTCGTTTTTATAAGTACGCCGAGACGCGCACAGGGGAAGTCGCAGAGCTTACCGGTGGCGTCGGGGGAATATGCAAATTCCTAAAGCACTACCATGCAGACGTGCAACATAGGTTTAAAGCACCTGCTCCGCGCTTCCCAGTAATCGTGTTAATCGACAATGACAAGGGGGCGCATAGCGTCTATGAGGCGATTGCGGGCATTACTAAAAAGAAGAAGCCTCAGGGATTAGCCGATTTCATCCATGTCACGGGCAATTTATACGTTGTACCAACACCGCGCGGACCCAACAATGGGGAGACTGCAATTGAAGATTTCTTCGATGAAGCGACGTTGAAAGAAGAGCTAGATGGCAGAAAATTCGATCGAAGCAACAAGACTGATGACAAGCCCGGTTTTTACGGAAAAGCGCATTTCGCCCGGGACGTTGTAGCAAAAAAGGCAGGGACCATCGATTTCAGTAGATTTAAGGCCATCCTGGATAGGATAGTAAAAGTGACAGACGACTATCAGGCCAAGCTCGCGAAGCCCTAACGAATCGGTAAGTTACTATCGGGACACAATTAATCGATTACCGGTAGATATTCGACATTCGTATCTTTGCTGGGAAGAACTGCCTTAGCCGAACGAGCCATCCTTTGTCGAGCCGGAATGTGTTCGAACGAGCCCTCAATGATTCAGACTGAGGGCCGCCATTGGTCTGTTTTGTGGAATCAACCGAGAATCGCAAGTCACTTCCTGAATTTTTGAAACGATACAACATCAGCCGCACTAGCTCGACGCTCGGCGGGTTCGCTGGACCTTGCTGTTCGAAGTGTGGCTAACTCCACTACCTGAGCTGGCGCACTAAAATAATTCACCCGCAGACCGCATAGCTTCTCCACGTCACGAGGCGAATAGCCCAAGTGACGTGCGATGCTTTCGACCGGCAAAATCCCTTCGTTGACCAGCAACTCCACGGTGCGTCGTAGCAACCGCGGTTCCTCTGGCTCCCATTTTTCGTCGCCAGGTTCTGCCTTGGATCCCCAACGGGCGGAACGTCGCTTGAAAAGGGTCAACTTATCTTCGTCACTAAGCAAGCCAAGTGCGTGCAAGCGCATCATCATCGCCGCCACAGACGCGCCCCAGCGCTGCTTGAGGATGAGCAAATTGTCGAGGTTTGTGGGCACCCGAACTTCATTAGCAAACGTTTCCGCCGGGAGCAAGAGCGCGCCTGCAAATCGATGCGCTTGTTTTTCCATCTGGTTATAGCGGTCGCGCTCTTCAGCTCTCGGTATGTGCTTATGCAAAATGAGATGCCCGATTTCGTGGGCCAAATCAAATCGACTGCGGAACGCATTGGCTTTGTCAGCCGACAGAAACACGATGGGCCGCCCAAGCAGTTCGCTCCAGCTTGAAAGACCTTCAATAGCCGATATTTCAGTCTCTTCGCGAATGACAAGGACGCCAGCACTTTCAGCAGCTAGAGCAAGGTTCTGCACTGGACCCCGGCCCAATTGCCAAAGCGCGCGACATTCCTCGGCTGCAGCCTCGATATCGGCGTCGCTGATCTGCTCAGGATCCTGAAATGCGCGCTCGGGAAGATTGACGTCTGGATAGTCAACGTAGTCGCCGAGAAGAACGGCGATCTCCTGCGTCCATTCGGTGCGGGCTTCCAACTTGGCGCGAGCTGCCTTCAAGGCCGACGCATTGCTTCGATAGAGTGGCTTTGAGACAGGCCGCAACATAGTGCGAGTGAGCCATTCTGGCTGCACGTTGAGTACGGACGCTAGTCGCTCGAACGTATCCGCTTCGGGAGCTTGATCTCCCTTACACCACTTAGTGACGGTCGGCGCCGCAACGCCAACCAAGCTTGCCAGTTGGCCCTTCGTCAGCCCACGAGCCGCAAGCGCTTGCTCAAGCCTTGCGGGTTGAAGATCATTAATTCCCTTCGTCATTGCCAGTCTGCTTCTTAGGTTGCGTCTTGAGTTTGGGCTGAGCGTTGTCGGGCTGCTCGGCCGTGTTCGTTTGCTCGTACAGGCTCAAGAATTCAGTGACTGACTTCATATACAGCCAAGACTTCATGTCGGGCGCTGGGAGCGCTAACATGACTTGAGTCAGTTGAGCGATGCCGTTCGCATCGACACCATCCATAACACCGAGAATGAATATGGTGCCCGCAGCTGCTTCCGCCGCTTCATCGAACAAATCGCGCTGCACGTATTTTTGTTCGATGCTTTTGTTGACTTGCGCCAACGTCTTGCGCGTCGCACTCCGCCGCAAATTCACCCATTGATGTCCGGGAACGTTGAGACGGGCAACGTGGAAGATACCCCAGCGTCCCACAACCAGACGCGTGCCACGAAGAGGCGTAGGATCTGCGCCATGGGCCAACAAGGCTTCGTGGAAGGACTCATTGATGTAGAAGTGCTTCACCGAGCCAACGGCAGAAGGGCGATGCCCTTGCGCAAACCCAGACGCTTGGGTGCGCGCCTTTGCGTCACCATTGTGATATGCATCCTCACAAGCCATCAGCGCATCGCGCGGAATGTTTTGGACGATGAGTTGTTCCAGTGCTTCAATACCATCAGCGGACGAAGTCGCCATACATGACACACCGTAGGTTGTTTTCCAGTACCGCGAATTCTATCATTAAAAGTTTCGTGTTCAACGTAAAACCGCCAAATTTTCGTCCGTGTGAGCGCCTTACGAAGATATTAGCGGCGATGCCAGCAAGATTTTCCGAAGTGCATACACTTTTCACCCCACTTCACACGATTCCGACTCCCCAAATCGCTGAAACCCCTGTAAAATCACGGGCTCTGCGGGCGTCGTATAATGGTAATACCCTAGCTTCCCAAGCTAGAGCCGTGGGTTCGATTCCCATCGCCCGCTCCAGATACTTTCTAGTCAGCTCTTGAGCAACCGGGCAGATTCGCGAAAGGATCTGACTCTACCGCTCTTCTCATCCCTACCCGTTAAGAGTTTTTCCCGACCGTCAAATCCGGCAATGGATTCGCTTGCGCAAACCGGCAGAGAAAAATGTCGAGTGAAGACGCCGCCGCGAATGGCATCTCATAACGAAGTGCGCGCCGCTGGTAGTTGGAACGACAGTAAGACCGCCGGCGACGACACGCATATTCGCTGATGACCGTTACTCGCCCAGATAATCGCCCTCAATAAAATACCTTACAAAAAAATTAAATCAATTGCGCGGGCACCTGCGTTATTTAAATGTAATATTCCCACCCAGATCCATACTCCCGCCGTCCGCAGTCCGTCTGGACGCGCCCTTTTCGGTTGTGCTACCTTACGCGCACTTGCAACGCCCGCTCCACATTCCTGCTGACGCCTTCAGCAGAATCCAGCACGAGCCGCCTCTATGAAGGCGGCTTTTTTGTCATAGCGGCGGACTGGCGCAGCGACCCGTCACCTCGCGCTGACCAGCCGTGCCTGTCGGAGTTCGCCGCCCATACCACGCGAGCTCCGACGGACACCGTGCAGCACGCGAGGCAAGCCGCGAAGCCCTTCACCCTTGTAGCAGCATCGACGATGATCCACGATCCAAACGACGCCGGCCTGCCGGACGACCTCCCGACGCCCTCCAGCGATACCGAATATCAGTCGGACGCCGACGGCAACGCGCCGCAAGAAGCCTTGCATCGGCGCCGCATCCGCAGCTTTGTCACGCGCGCCGGCCGCGTCTCGACCGGCCAGCGCCGCGCGATGGACGAACTCGGCCCGCGCTTCGTGGTGCCCTTCGCGCCGCAGCAGCCGGACTGGAACGCCGTGTTCGGCCGTGAGGCGCCACGCGTGCTCGAAATCGGCTTCGGCATGGGCGCGACCACGGCGGAAATCGCCTCGCACCGTCCCGACGATGATTTCCTCGGCGTCGAAGTGCACGAGCCGGGCGTGGGCGCGCTGCTGAAGCTGATGGGCGAGCAGAACGTGTCGAACATCCGCATCATTCAGCATGACGCGGTCGAAGTGCTCGAGCAGATGATCGCGCCCGACAGCCTCGACGGCGTGCACATCTTCTTCCCCGACCCGTGGCACAAGGCACGCCATCACAAGCGCCGGCTGATCCAGCCGAAATTTGTCGCGCTGCTCGTATCGCGCCTGAAGCCGGGCGCCTATCTGCATTGCGCGACCGACTGGCAGAACTACGCGGAACAGATGCTCGAAGTGCTGGGTGCCGAGCCGGCGCTGGAGAACACCGCCGACGGCTATGCGCCGCGTCCCGAATACCGTCCGGTGACGAAATTCGAGCGGCGTGGGCTGCGGCTCGGCCACGGCGTGTGGGATCTGGTCTACCGCAAACGCGACGCCGAGTAAGACTGGCAATCCGCCTGATCCGGCGATAAGGAAGGGTCCGGGAAGGGTCCGCAAAGGCAAAGGTCCGCGAACGCGGACCTTTTTTCATGGCGCAAGCAAAACGGGGCGGCTTACTCCGTCCAACTCAACGCGCCGCTATAGCCGACCAGCAGAATCAGCAATCCGAAGGCGATCCGATACCACGCGAACGCGGTGAAATCGTGCGCCGCGATATAGCGCAACAGCCAGCGCACGCAGGCAAAAGCACTGACGAACGCGGCCAGGAAGCCGAGCGTGAAGGTGCCGAGTGCGTCGACGGAAAGCAGATGCCAGTCTTTGTGCAACTCGTAAGCGGTCGCGCCGAAAATGATCGGAATCGCAAGGAAGAATGAAAACTCGGTGGCGACGCGCCGGTCAAGACCGAACAGCATCCCGCCGATGATCGTCGAGCCCGAGCGCGACATGCCTGGAATCAGCGCGAAACACTGCGCGAGGCCGACTTTCAGCGCGTCCACCGCGCTAAGGTCGTCCACGCTCTGCACGCGCGCCGCCGTCTCGCCACGGGTGCGCTGACGCGCTTCCGCCCACAGAATCACCACGCCACCCACCACCAGCGCGAACGCGACCGGCACGGGCGAGAACAACGCGGCCTTGATGGTCTTTTCGAATAGCAAGCCGAGCACGATCGCCGGAATCGTGGCGATGATCACGTTCAGCGTGAAACGGCGCGCATCGGGCCGGCTCGGCAGGCCCGCCACCACGCTGCCGATGCGCCGGCGAAACTCCCAGCACACGGCGAGAATCGCGCCGAGCTGGATCACGACATCGAAGGTTTTCGCGTGCTCATCGGTAAAGTTCAGCAGACTGCCCGCGACGATCAAATGCCCGGTGCTCGACACGGGCAAAAATTCCGTCAACCCTTCGACGACGCCCAGAATCAGCGCCTTGCAAGCCAATAGCCAGTCCATCCCTGCCCCTTTATCGCTGTATATAGTCGGAACGAACAGGGCCGACACGGAATGGCGCGGCCCTGCCGGCCGCGCACCGCGTCATTTTTCGACGATTTGTACGCGTATGCCGTTTGTAAGGATGGTAATTGTACCGGGTTCGTAATTCACACCGGCAAATTGCAGCTGTTCAGGCTTGAAGGTGTAGATCGGATAGTTGGCCAGCAACTGCGTGGCGAGCAGCCCCGCCGCGGCATTGATCTGCTGCGTATAGGCCTGCGCTTGCCCGCTCACGCTGACGTTGTCGACGTTCGGCGACCTGAGCACGACCGATTTGCTGGCGGCGTCGTAGGCCAGTTCGCTCGACAGCATGAACACGCCATCCACCGGCTGCGGCATGAAGGGACTGGCGAAGCGTGCGTCGAGCTTCACCGAGACGCGGTTTGCATCCGGCAGAAAACCGACCACGGGGTTGGCCAGCGCGACGTCGAACACCTGCGAGACCGTGCGTTGATACGGGAATTTGCGCTGCACCGCGTCCTGCACCTGCTGCTGAGAGAACGTGTAGTGCGAAGGGATGAACGGAAAAGTCGGCGTTGCGCAGGCCGCAAGCGAAACGGTGATGCCGAGCGCGCTGGAGCCTGTCAGCGCGGCAAGCAGGAAGCGGCGCCGGGCCGGCGCAGCGGGTCGAGTCATGCGAAATCTCCTGTGGAAACCCTTTCGGACATGCGATTGCGTGGTTCGTTTTCGGCGTGCGGCGCTTCGCTCATGCGTGCGCTCGCGCGCGTTTATCAGCGGGCCACCGGTTGAACGTGCGGTTGAGTCTGAGCTTCGAGCTGCGTGAGCCACGCGAGTGCTTCGCCGCGATTCGTGCCGCACATTTCAGTCTGCGGTTGCAAACCGGAACAGCACGCCGGCCGCTCCGGCCGGCCGAAGATCGCGCAGCGCAGGTCGTCGCCGAGTTGTACGCAGCGCACGCCGGCCGGCTTACCGTTCGGCATGCCCGGAATGGGACTCGAAATCGACGGCGCAATACAGCACGCGCCGCAATCGGGGCGGCACGCATGATCGGCCACGTGGAACGCGGACTCGCCCTTCACCGCGTACTTCGAGATTTCAGACACTTCATTCACCGCGTTCTTCCTGAACCCGACAACGGGCAATGCATTATCAGACCCGCATTGTGCCACTGCATTCCATGCGACCTTTTTACGCAATCGCGCGCGTGCGCGCTCACGTACACTCGGGGGCATCCTAAAGGCCATGTTCAAGAAGCGTCCGCGCTGTTCGATCCGGTCTCGCGAATCACAGCGGTTTCGCCTCTTCCTCGATGGCCGTCTGCCCTCGAGCCCCTCATGTCCACCGACAACACGCTGTTCCGCCCCGACCTGCTCGCCAAATACAGCGCGAACGGCCCACGGTATACGTCCTATCCGACCGCCCTGCAGTTCCGCGACGATTTCGATCCGGCCGACTATTTGCGCGCCGCTGCGGACCCGGGCGCATCGTCGACGGATCTCTCGCTGTATTTCCACATTCCGTTTTGCGACACCGTATGTTTCTACTGCGGCTGCAATAAGGTCGCCACAAAAAACCGCGCCCACGCCCGTCCGTACCTCGATCAATTGAAGCGCGAGATAGCCTTGCAGGCGGCCTGTTTCGACACGCGGCGTCCGGTATCGCAACTACATTGGGGCGGCGGCACGCCGACGTTTCTGTCGCACGATGAAACGGCCGAACTGATGGCCGCCACGCGTGAGCATTTCACACTGCTGCCCGACGCCGAAGCCGAGTATTCGATCGAAGTCGATCCGCGCGAAGCGTCGCCCGAGACGATCGCGCATTTGCGCAAGCTCGGCTTCAACCGGCTGAGCCTCGGCGTGCAGGATTTCGATCCGGTCGTGCAGCAGGCCATCAATCGTATTCAACCGCTCGAGATGACCGCGTCGGTCATGCAGGCCGCGCGCGACACCGGCTTTCACTCGATCGGCGTCGATCTGATTTATGGGTTGCCGCATCAAACGGTCGAGAGCTTCAGCCGCACGCTCGACACGATGATCGAACTCGCGCCCGATCGCCTTTCGGTATTCGCCTATGCCCACATGCCGCAACTCTTCAAGATGCAACGGCAGATGGACCCCGCCACACTGCCCTCGCCTGATGCCCGGCTCGCGATCCTGCAGCGCGTGGTCGAACGTCTGACGGGCGCGGGCTATGTGTACATCGGCATGGATCACTTCGCGCTGCCCACCGACGAACTCGCGCGCGCCCAGGCGCAGCGAACCTTGCATCGCAACTTCCAGGGCTACAGCACGCGAGCCGACTGCGATCTGATCGGCTTCGGCGCATCGTCGATCGGCAAGGTCGGCGACGTCTACGCGCAGAACGCCAAGGACCTGCCTGGCTATGCGGCGGCGGTCGATTCAGGCAAGCTCGCCATCGCGCGCGGTGTGCGCCTGACCGCCGACGACCGACTGCGCCGCGACGTGATCACTCAGTTGATGTGCAACCTGGAGTTGCGCTTCGATGAATTCGAAGCGGCATATGGCATCCGCTTCGCCAACGCGTTCGAGCCGGAGCTGGAGCGTTTGCGCGGCTTCGAAGAGGACGGTCTGGTGTCGCTCGGCGCGCGTAAGCTCGAAGTGCGGATGGCCGGCCGCATGCTCGTGCGCAACATCGCGATGGTGTTCGACCGTTACCTCGGCCAACAGGCACTCGAACGGTTTTCGCGTACGGTGTGAACGCTTTGACGTGGATGAAAGCAACTGGCTTGCCCGTCGTCCAATTTTCGGCCATAATCTGCGTCTTCGCCGCGCGCCAGATTCTGACGCGTGCGCTGCAAGACCTGCCCAGGTGGTGAAATTGGTAGACGCAGGGGACTCAAAATCCCCCGCCGCAAGGCGTGCCGGTTCGATTCCGGCCCTGGGCACCAACAAGTTTCCAAGCAACACCCAACGACACCAAGAGAACCCCGCCAAGTCTAGCTTCGCGGGGTTTTTTGTTGCAAACTATGCCCACCGATTGCCAGCCAAAACAACCCCCGCTCAGGGGTTTTTCCGGGGGTTGTCCGTCGTTTCGGCCAGCGAGCAACGAAAAAGACCCCCGCAATGCCCTTGCGAGCGCCGTAAGGAGCACCATGCATGGCTCTTACCGATCTCGCGGTTCGCAGTGCCAAGCCAGCCGAGAAGCAACAGAAGCTCTTTGATAGCGGCGGACTGTTCCTGCTCATAACTCCGGCGGGCGGAAAGCGCTGGGTACTGAAGTACCGCATCAACGGGAAAGAGAAAAGCCTCGCGCTCGGCATGTACCCGGAAGTGTCTCTAGTCGAAGCGCGCAAGCGGCGCGACGCAGCTCGGGAGAAGCTGGCATCGGACATCGATCCCGGTGAGGCGAAGAAAGCGGACAAGCGCGCTGCGAAGCTGGCAGCGGCAAACTCCTTCGAATCGGTTGCCCTCGCATGGATGGATGAGCGCCGCCCCTACATCGAATCGGCGCAGTACGACAAAACGCTGGCACGCTTCAAGAACGATGCCTTCCCGTGGCTCGGAAAGCGCCCCATCTCGGAGATCGAGGCGCCCGAGCTCCTTGACGCGTTGAAGCGAGTCGACAGCCGCGGCGCGCGCTTCACGGCTCACCGGCTGCGCGGCGAGATCAGCCGCGTATTCCGCTTTGGAATCAAGGAGGGTTTCTGCAAGTCCGACCCCGCGCGCGACCTGATGGGCGCTATCCCGCCTGCCCAAACGACCCATTTCGCCTCAATCACCGAACCCACGAAGGTGGGCGAAATGCTGCGTGCGTTCGATGGCTTCAATGGCACATTCCCGGTGCTCTGCGCGCTCAAACTGGCGCCGATGCTGTTTGTCCGGCCCGGTGAGTTGCGTCAGGCCGAGTGGGCAGAGATCGATCTGGACAAAGCCGAATGGCGCTACCACGTCAGCAAGACGAGGACAGAGCATCTGGTGCCGCTCTCCACGCAGGCAGTGGCAATTCTTCGCTCACTCCATTCCCTGACCGGGTCGGGCCAGTACGTGTTCCCCGGTGCGCGCGATCGCAAACGCCCAATGAGCGAAGCTGCGATCAACGCAGCGCTGCGCCGGCTCGGCTATGACACCCGCACTGAGATCACCGGGCACGGCTTCCGAGCAATGGCGCGCACCATCCTCCATGAGGAGCTGGAGCAAAAGCCGGAAGTAATCGAGCACCAGCTCGCGCACGCGGTACCCGATAACCTTGGCGGCGCGTACAACCGCACGAAATTCATCAAGGAGCGGCGTGCGATGATGCAAAAGTGGGCCGACTACCTTGATGGAATCAAGGCTGGCGCGCAGATCATCCCGATCAGCGCGGCACCCGGAACCGCATAGGCGGGCTGCCTGATCACATTTGAGATACCTGCCAGTGTTTTCCGTCGCCGTACGGCGGTCTCATCTTCATCCATTTGCGCAAGAACCAAAAACGCTCTGGAGCTCCCAATGCCCGACGCCGAAAACATCGATCGCTTCAACAGGATCGCCTCGGAAACCTTCGCGATGCTTTACTCGTACTTTCCCCAAGGTTGCAATTTCGGCCCCGAAGATTTCGACATTCCCAAGGACCAGTTCGGCGGCGTCACACGAGAGGACGCGGCTTTTGTCTTCTCGACGGTTAAGTGGCTGGAGGAGGAAGGCTATCTGCGCACGAAGGGAGCCAGCTTGGCGGGTGATTTCCATGGAACGGTCCTCACAGGGAAAGGCCTCGCTGTACTGAAGCTCGTTCCAGACGCACTAGCCAATCCGGCTCCGCTCGGAGAACAGATTCAGGCAGCTGTGAAGAGCGGTTCATTGACAGTTGCAAAAACGCTTCTGACCACCGCCCTCGATGTAGGCGTCAAATACACCCTCGCGCGGGCGGGCTTTCCTGCGTGACGGGAAACCAGCGTTAACGGCCTTCAACCAAGCGGCACGGCCTCCCACTCAGCCGTTGCCGTCGAGCACGCGATGGGCGCCGACCTATCGAGCGCCAATACATCGCCCTAGTGATCTACCCGGCAGCCACCGTATTTTCCGCGCGATAGCCCAGCGGGTCCGCAAGCCAGCTATGCACTTCACAATTTCGCCAGACGGTGCATCGTTGCGTCAGTTGTATCGGCTGCGGCGCGCGACCTTCCAGACAGCGCTTCCGCCACGTCTCCCGCGACACCCCCACGAACGGCGCAATTTGGTCCCAGCGCGAGAGGCCCACCAGCGGCAAGGTATCGATGTGCTTGTGCATCTCACGCCTCCCCGCCGGTAAGCGCTTCACGGCCATAGACCTGCTCGACCCACGTTCCGCGCCCGTCTCCATGCCCGAGCCATGTCGACACGCCGGCAGCGGCTTCCCGCCGCGATACGCCGGCCGCCTTCATCCGCTGAAGATGCTCCGTCGCGTAGGCGTACCGGAGACTGTGAGGCGCCCGCTCGCCAGTCATGCCGACTGCGGCCATCACGTAGTGATAACGGCTCATGGCCTGATGGAGATGCGGTTTGCGCACCAGCTTGCCGCCGTGTTGTCGCGCCAAATCGATCGCCCGCCGCACAGCGCCGGCGGCGCGCTGGCGGTCCAGCGCTGGGCTGCGGCGAGTCTTGCCGCCCTTCGTGCCATGGATGATCGTGACAAGCCCGTCGCCGAAAGAATTGAGAAGCGCCCGTTCCCAGTCAGCCAATGACTTGACGCACCGAACACCTTCCTCT
Source organism: Paraburkholderia sp. RL17-381-BIF-C (assembly GCF_046026435.1). Taxonomy (NCBI): domain Bacteria; kingdom Pseudomonadati; phylum Pseudomonadota; class Betaproteobacteria; order Burkholderiales; family Burkholderiaceae; genus Paraburkholderia; species Paraburkholderia sp. RL17-381-BIF-C. The sequence continues at coordinate 51,331 of NZ_JARESX010000022.1, forward strand.
GCACGCAGACCGAGTTCAAGCTGCAACACCAGCACCATCGCGATGCCCGGATCAATTGCAGCGACGGCGGCGCGGTATGGTTCGAACTCTTCGCGACTCATCGGGCGCTTGGTGCCTGCGCGGCTCGCGCCCGAGATGCCAAGTTCGGTGTTGCTCATCTTGTCCGCAAACGGGCGACGTTTTATTCCTTCCAGCGCGGTCCGCACATGCGCCAGATTGTTGGCGACCGTGCGCTTCGATCGGCCGCGCGCGCCCATGTCGGCTGACCAAGCCCTGATGTGCTTCTCCTTCAGTTGCCCCGTCGTGTGAATCTGGAAGCCTGTGTTCCAGAGAAAGCCCGCAAAACGCGCGAGCGCCTGCTCCCGGCCTTTGTAGGTCAGGTTGCCCTGTTTGCCACGCGCTCTGCGCGCAGCACGGCACAGGTCAGCCGTAAGCGATTCTTGAGACATGCGTACCCCGACAGTCCAGTCTGACGCTCGACCCCAGGTTGTCTCCCACAATGGGCCACGGTAAGCCTGCGCATAGCGCATGGGAGACAACAAACGGGGGCACGAGCGCCGGCTTGGTGAGATTGAGGGTGTTCTGCGCCAGCAAGCTGACGTAGCTCGTCGCGCTAAGCCCGTAAGAGCGCTCGCGCGGCGGGAGGACACCTCTCCCCGTTTGTTCCGTGAATTTGGCTTTGTCGACCGATCGGGAGCGCCATTGCCCGACCGCGGTAGTTGATGGGTGTCTGGTACTGCTGGACACCGAATTAGGCGCACGCGCTCGATGGCGTCGGCCGATGCCTTGAAACGAGGCGATGGACGAACGAGCCGAGGCGTGGCGATGGCGCTTGGGGAAGCGCGCGTCTCAAGTTGATTGCCGGCGGACGGCTTTTCACGGAACAATCGGATTTCGGGGTAAGCCTTCCGCAGAACGCGGAAAGCAGCGGCACCACCTGACGGCGGCGCTTCTTCACATGTCGCCCCGAAACTGCGGACGGATTTTGGATGTCGGGCCCAACTTCGATTTAAAAACGGTGGTTAATCACCGCGCCCGCATTGCGAGCTTTCACTTAATGGCTGGATATGTTCCAGCGGACGGTCGATGCCCGTTCGGGCGGTAACGCCAGCGCAGATTAAACCGACAAATACCGGTCTGGCAACAACTTTTTGATGGCACTCACTTCAGGAGGAAAAGGCATCGAGCGACGGCGGACTCGATTACAGAGTGACGCAACTTTTCTTGCAGCAGGCACAAGGCAGGCAAGCCGATAACGCAAAGTGACGCGCCGAAAAATGCGCTGCGCATCCTTGGAGAAGCCGCCGGTCTTTCGCTACGGTCTCATGTAGAATCGGCGCGCCCCCAGCGACGCTGACAACCAGCCAGAGGTAGACAATGAACTGGAAAGCCCCCAGATGGATGGTACCGTTCGGCGCGACATGCGCGGCCGTCTCGGTAATAGCCGGTCTTTTCCACAACGATGGATTGCTTTGGCCCGGCCTTTGGATTTTCGTCGCGACTCTGATCGCTGCGAATATCGATCGTATCGACAAGCTTAAGGCCGGCACCAGTGGAATCGAATTTGAAGCCAGACGAGTGGTAGAGGAAGCGAAGTCAACGGTGGTAGAGATGCAAATGCTCGCCAAACACCTTGCGACGATCAGCCTTTCTCTCGTAAAGCGCAGCGCCAGAATCGGCGGGTTCCCGCCTGCCGAAGAGGAAGAGATCCGGGAGCGCACGCTTCAACTCCTACGGTCAGCCCACGTCCCGGAAACCGAGATCCCAGACGTCCTGGCTGAATGGCACCGATGGGTGTTTAACGACTACGTTCTCGGCATACTGGGAAACGGCATGACGCCAGATGGCTTGGGGCAACCGGAAGTGTCAGTCTGGAAAGAAATGCGGCGGCGCGCCTACAGCGACGATCGACCGACTGCGGCAGAGATCCGTGACTGGCTTAACCGACATGGCTATGCCAGCCAAGAACGGCTCGAACTGCTTGAGGATTACCAGTTTTACCTTGAGAACAAACGGCATCGGCGCCCTGAAGTATGGGCAAGCCATCATGAATGGCCGCGTTTAACCCCAGCACGCGACCAAGCAACGAACGAGATCTGATTGCGTTGCTCGGGTCTATCGATCCGCGCTGCCGACGATGGGTCGGGTGGCTGCCAGCAGCGCGCAAGATCCGGGCGGCCGCAGCTTGCCATGCACATGTCATGTAAGCCTCGCAACGTCGCCATGTACCCAATGAGCACGCCGCCCTTCACCGGTGGCCAAATCCGTAGCGGTTGCCGGCGAGGCGCAGTGATACGATCACCCCAGTTTCACAGACCACTGCCCTATTCGCCGCGGGCATCTCTCACGCGCATGATCGTCTGACGGCTGGTCGAGAACTCCTTGGCCAAGGATGCGACGCTGGCGCCTGAGGCCAGTTGCCGGAGCACAGCGTTCCGCTGCTCGACGCTCAAGGCAGCCGGACGTCCGAATACTTTTCCTTCGGCTTTCGCGCGGCGCAGCCCCGACTGGGTGCGTTCGATCAGCAAATCCCGCTCGAATTCGGCGACGGCAGAGATCACCTGCATCGTCATGCGGCCGGCAGCGCTCGTGAGATCCACGCCGCCGAGTGCCAAGCAGTGAACACGAACACCCGCGCCGGCCAACTGCTCAACTGTCGCGCGCACGTCCATCGCATTGCGGCCCAGTCGATCGAGCTTGGTTACCACGAGAACATCGCCTGGCTCAAGCCGATCGAGTAGCTTCGCGAAACCGGGGCGTTCGGCGGCGGCAACGGAGCCGCTGATCGCTTCTTCGACGACTCGCCGCTTGTCGATCGCAAAGCCGGCGGACTCTATTTCTCGCCGCTGGTTCTCGGTCGTTTGGTCGGCAGTGGAAACCCGGCAGTAGGCGAAGACACGTGACATTTTGAGCCCGGCATGTACGAAAATGATGTACGAATGTTAGGGCATGTCCAAAATGTCTGCAAGCTATATTTCGTACATAGCTTGGCATACCTGTACGTAACCGTTCGTTTTTGGACATAGGCGGGCAACCTCGGGCAAGATCGCGCCGTGTCTGCGTTAAACCTTTGTGAGCCAAGTGCCGATATCACAGATGTCGGGCGACACCTCGCGCATGCCGGCGAGCGCTCTCGGTACATTGGTAATGGAAATGAAAAAACGGATTGCGGCGGTGCTACTGGTCACAGCTTCTCTTGCCGGCCCGGCCGAATCCTTCGGAGACGACGCCTGCACGGCACGTGCGCAAGCAGATAGACGACTAGATCCAATCCGCGCCAAGCTTCCTGAAGTCATCACATCACCCACGATGCAACAGTTGGCCGATCACATAAAGCCGACGAAGACCGAGAAAAAGGCGCTCGTTGCCTATGACGAGGATCGATCGTTCTGCGAGCAACAGTTCGGCGCCCAATTCACCGGTGACGCGGCAGGCGCCTTCTCGATTTTCGTCTCCAATTCGAGAAAGCTGCGGGCATCGCTCTATTCCGGACAAATCGACTACGCCACGTTTGTTGCTTCCGATTCGGACAACTTGCAGGCGTTCGTGAACTACAACACCGCTCTTCAGACTCGCGCGCAGGCCCAAGCTGCGGCAGCTAAACAGGCCAAGGAGCGGGCAGAACAGCAAGAACGCCTGGCAAACGAAGCGCTGGAGCAACAACAGGAAGAATTTGAGGCGGACCAGAAGCGCCAGAAGATGCAGGCGATCAGTGACGCCCTCCAGCGATTCAGCGACTCCCTGAGGCGTCCGCAACCCGTCGTCACCAATTGCCAGAGCTCGTACGGAAACACTCGCTGTACCACGTACTGAATCTCCTCGGGCAATGAACCTGTTGCCGGCCCCGCGATCAAGCCTTTTATCCAAAGCCAGACCAGCGAGAAGCGCGCCGCCGGAAGTCGTGATTTCACACAGCTACGCGAACCCTCGCTAATGTCGGAGAGTCGCCTACGCTATCGACGCAACCGATACCGCATCCGTTACCATCCGCATAAAACCAGACGGCAACGGGGGCAAGGTCATGAGTGAAACACAGTCGAAACTGTGGTTTTCAGGGATTGCGTTCATTCCATACGCAATTCTGGCGTATGGGTTCAACTGGCTCATTAAAGGCAGCGACCACGATTTAACTATCGCGATCATTGTGGTCCTTGGCGGGCGCTTGGTGTACGGGCTGATAGATAACGTAACCGCCGCCCTGACATGGCGTTTGCATGGCCGCAAACGCGCGATCGAAGCCTTCTTGAGGCTGATGCGCGAGAATCGTATGCCGCGGCGCGGAAGCCCGACGGACAGCCTCGCAAGCTATCTGGGCTATGTCGACAGCGACGATGAGACCAATGCGGTTATCCGTAGCGCCGCGCGCCAAATATTTACAATCATCGAGCAGTCGCATCATGATGGTCTGATGGGCGGCAACCGGGTCGAAAAAGCGGCTCAGGAGGCGTACAAGCGCTACCAAGATAAACTGCCGGCATTCCGATTGCCAGATTGGATTGAGACCGAATGAGCACCTCAAACCCGTTCGTAGCGCCCGAAAGTAGTTCCGAATTCCCGTCGGCCGGCGCCGCAATCATCATCGCTGGCTCCAAGAAGTGAGCCGCCTGGTGCTCTCTTTTATGGACTCGGAAAACTCGTCGTCTCTCGCGCGCGCGTGCGCATTGGTCCCGAAAGCTATCTGCCTTTCTGGGATCAAGAAGCCATTTGAGTTATCGGAAATCCCATCGGTAAACGCGCAGATCCGTACGCTGCCTGTTCGGCGGAGTACGGATCTGCGCACCGGATCTGCCTACCTGACGCGGCGCGCGCGAATAAAACCGCTACACGTCATGGTGCTGGTAGTAAATGTACTCGTGCCAACCAGATACACCGTAGTGGTGGTGCTGACGGAGATACGGACAGTCGGGGTATTGACTGCTGCTTGCTGGCCCGTCGCAAAGGTCGCCACTATGAACTGGTACGCGCCCGTGTTTCGCCGTCATCATCGACACCTAGCTCAACCAGCGCCAGGCGGAAGGCCTGCGAATCGCCATCGACACCGTCACGGGATTTGGCGATCTTGAAGGACCGCTGATCTCCGTCTCGCGAGACCTCAAGACAGCCGTCCATCGCGCCGAAGAACGACGAGTGGCCGCGCGCGCCGGCAGACGTGTCCTTTCCGGTGTGGTGGACGACCAGCGCAAGGCCATCGATCGCACGCCGCAGAGAATCGACGTTTTGCAGGAATGCCCCCATCGAATCCGAGGTGTTCTCATCCCCACCCGGCATGCACCGCGCCAGTGTGTCGATGACAACGAGCCCGACCGTGCCAATCCGCTTTTCTGCCGCCCTGATCGCCGAGACGAGCGCGTCAAGATCTGCCATGCCGCGCAACAGGTCGACAGGGGATGGCACGACTTCCAGAGCAATATCCTGATGGTCGTCTCCCAGGGCTGCGCGCAGACGATCGGAAATCCCGGCTTCGCCCTCGGCGGCGACATACACAACGCCTGTCCTGTTCACGCGCCGCCCGAACCAAGGTTGTCCACGAGCAATGGCGAGCGAGACATCCAGCGTCAGGAAGGTCTTCCCCGACGCGGATGGCCCATAGATCGCCGCTACACCTTTGGTAGGCAATACACCCTTCACGAGGTACGTCTGGCGCTCCCCGGACAGGAGTACATCGATCGGCACCGCGTGGATCTTGGTTTCAGCCACATCGTGGCCTCTTGAGGACTCGGAAAACTCGGGCGCCGCATCTTCGCGGTACTGATTCATATCGAATACCGGAGCGCCGTCTACCCAATCGCGGAATTCGGCTTTCATGCCGCCCTCCGCAGATAGTCGTTCGCGTCATCTCCTGCTACAGGCGCCTTCGCAATCCGGACTTCCCTGTCCTCGCTCGCCCATGCGATAGCGCATGCCTTTGCGGCACGCGCTCCCGCCTCGTCGTGATCCTCTGCGATCAGCAGCGACTCAACGCCAGCGAGAACAGGGAATTTAGTCAGATTGCCGGCGTCGATTAACGCCCACGCAGGTTGAAACACTCGCGCAAGACTGAGCGCCGTCTCGATGCCCTCGGCAATTGCGAGCCCTTGCGTCAATGCTTCATCCGGCCACAGGCGGATTACGCCGCCGGCTTTGCGGTGGCCGCCGAGGAGCAGGCGTGGCGGTTCCACGTCGGCTTTGGTACCGTCGGCATTTATCCATGTGCGGTGAAGTGAGATTGGTTCGCGGCTTGCAACGTCGGTAACGAGCGCCACGAGGCACGGCCCGACGTAACCGGCAGGATGACGCGCCGCCGGATCAAATCTGAGGTCGCCGTCCGCCGGCGGGACAGCGCACTGGCGCGCTTGCAGATACGCCGAGCCGACATCCCTGACGGGCCCAATCGACTCCCAGTAGCGCATCCAACGCGGATCGAGCACTTCACGGATCTCGCGCTCCGGTTGCGGCTGCCGGGTTCTCGCTGGAGTCGGGTGATGCATCGGTGACGAATTGGACCAGCCTGCGTCGAGGGCGGTACGGAACAGCGTCGCGGCGCCGATTCCGCCAGACGAAGCGAAAGAGCGCCAGACAGCGCGCGCTTCCCGTTCGCCGCCATAGTTGGCACCGGCCGCGCACCAGTCGATCCAATCGACGACATCCAGATCAGCCGCTTTCGCCGCCATCCCGATGCGAATCCATTCCGCACGGTCGCAACCGGCGTCGAGATGGAAAAGCGCAGAGCGTGCACGTTCGATGTCGCTCAGCATGCGGCCGCCTCGGCGATCAGGTGATACCGCGCCACGCGATGCTCGCCGCCTTCCGGAGTGACTTCGTGCGACCACACGGTGGAGATCTGATGGCCGGCGCAACGCAGCTCCATGACGCGCGCCGCCGGATGCATCACATCGATTCGGTGGCGCGCATCGAGCGTCGAAAGAGAACCGTGCTGGCGCAGGAAGTCCAGAATGCGATGCCGTTGAGCAGCCGCATCATTTCCGTTAGACTGCGATTGGGATTTAACTTGAGCCGCGCCTGCGAGGGTTGCGGCTTTTTTGTTTTTTGCCATGGCAAGCCCCTCAAGCAGCCAACGCCTGCGCTTGATAGGCGGCCGGATTCTTCATCCACCGGTGGACTTCTTCGTTGCTGTAAACCGTGCACCGCTCAGACCAGCGTTGCGGCTGAGGCGCCCGGCCATCTTTCACCAGCTTTCGCCACGTCTCGCGACTGACCGGAATGAAATGCTGGAGTTGGTTCCAGCGGGAGAATCCCATTGCGGGAAGCGTTTCGGGGACTTTGCTAACTTCGGCATTTGCACGCATGCTTTGTCGCTCCTAGGCGTCGTTTGCATGTTGCAAATGATGGTCGTCAGAAATCTCCGTTCATGATTAATCTACTAGTTTAATTCGCACAGCCGCGAAGCCCGAACGTAACCGTGCTCACCATCCTAGGTTCAGGATAGCGGCGTCCCATTCAGCTAGCGTCCCCGATGCTTCGTGATACCGGTAAGCATCGCGGCAAACGGTCGTCCACCTGTCGTCCTTAGCTTCCTGATACTTCTGCCGTAGCGTTTCGCCTACGTTTGAGCCGCGCACCATGTCTTTCCACGGCTCCCGTTTAGCCAGGTGGCCAGCTGCAGATGTCACGTTAAGGCGCGGATTCTTTTCGATGAGCCGTTCTATCTCAACGGCAAGATATCCATTTGCCAGATCGTCCCACTTGGTTCTCGGTCCCACGCGACGCCGTTCGGTCTCTACCTGGAACCCTGGCACGAAGTCAATCGCCAGTGCCATCGCAAGTTCAGCGAAGCGACCGTGCGGGATGTCGTAGTGGTCAAACAGAAGTAACAACTTTTCCGCGCGGGCCGTGTTGGCCGCGTCTGAATACCTTCGATGCGCGTGCTCTTCGGAACTGAAAATCTCGATCAGACCGGGCGGCTGAACGAAGATAGGTTTGCCGAGCGCCTCTTTAAATCGCTTTGGACGGACGTGTCCCATTTGCGCCCCTGTCGCGCACCCTAATTCGGGAGCCGCGCCAGCGAAGTAGGGTGCTCCGTTTTTGCCCCGTCGGGCTAGGCGCGGCTTTGACCTTCATGTTACGCGATACCGCAACGATCGTTCGAGCTGTCCGACAGCGCCAAAACCTTTCTCTTAAATGATTGAAACGCATCGTCGCATCGGGCCGCCTTGATACGCGACCGGTCAGGGCGCACTGCGGTAAAGGCCAGGTCGATAGCCGCTTGCCTGGATTCGAGTTGAGATTGGCGCTCGCCAATTCTGCCAGCGAGATCGATCGATAGACGCCACCAATCAGCCGGGCAACTTTTCCACTCGCGCGACTTGATCCCTTTCGGTTGAGCGCGCCGAAGCCGAAATATGTTACGACCGCTCTGCCATTCGACATAGTTGTCAGTCGTATCAAGCCAAATCACATCAGGTGACACAATGCCCTCTGCCAGTATCTGGGCCTTGGTGCCGACGTAGCACGCGGCGTCGCCAATCAGGATGTCGATTTTCATTTCCGCCATATTCGTTAGCGGTGCCATAGGCGGTTGCGAAAAAGGGCCGCCGTGGTGATTCGTGTCTGCATGAGAAGTGGATGACATGCTTATCTCCGGATATATCAGGTTGTTTGCGGCACAGTTGACCGACTAAAACGAAACGCGGGCGAATACTGCAATGCAGTTATAGCCTTCCTTCTGAGCCGGCGGGATGTACACCGCCTCAACCGACACGCGTCTGTACGTCACGCCGATACTCGGAAGCGCCCCCGGCCCGTGATGCCCGGAGCCGTTCAAATAGCCCGCGCGCAGGCTCGCGAACGCCGACCAGTTGTCCGAGATCGGCACTATGTACTGATAACCGCCATAGACCGTATAGGCTTGCTGGCGGAACGTGTCGCGGTAGGTCAGACCGCCGACGAACCATCCAGTCCCGTTGAACCGGTATTCCAGGCCGCCACCCCAGTTGTACTGGTTGACGTTGTAGCCGATCTCGCCGGGCGGCACCTGATGGCCGAAGTGCCAAGACTTTCCGAGCAAGATGAGATCGGTTTCGGCATGCGCAGACGCGCAGGAAAGGGCAATCACCGCGGCGAATGCGGTATTCTTGAAAGCAGCCATGAGCTCGACTCCGTTACAGTCGGGTTTGTGGTCAGGGACGGCTGGCGCGCCAACGCCTTCCGTCCCGCCTCTTGCGACAATTGAATTCCCTTCTATTCCCTTGTGAATTGCGTTCTATAAACGTGCGACTTCGCTAATCTCGCGCGTAATCCGGATCGCCATCAACATGGCGCGTGCCAGATTGGTGACGGCCGCATCGATCCGCGCCAACCGTTCATCTGCTGTTTGCTCGACATTGCAAGGCGACTTTATGAGAGGCAATACAGTCGCAACCGGAACACCAGGTACCGGATGAATGCGACGACGGCCGCGCTTGCGGTAGACAGGAAGAGCACGTATGTTGTCGTTCATAGCCGGGCCTCGTCAGACGTGGAATGTTTCTTTACGACCCGCTCAATTTCATCAGAACGGGCTGTTCGATCGAACTTGATCGTTGTCCGCTGAATCGTCTGTCGTAAATCGAGCGCTTTCCGCAGAATGGCGGCCCGGCTTTCGGCGTCGAGGCTGAAACCTCCCTTACTGTCATAGGCCACCTGTTCAACCATGCCAACAGCCATTGCAGCAAGCTGAGAGAACCAGCGCTGGTAATCCGATTGCGACGCCGGCAGCGAATTGATCTCGCGCTCTACCGCCGACTTTGCCTCCTGAAGGGCTTCTCGCGGACTTGGAATTTCTCCGGTGGCAAGCTTAACGTGCACGCTGTATCGGTCGCGGCTTCGGCGAATTATGATCTTTCGCTCAGCGCCGAAGATGCAGGCCTCAAATTCTCCGATTCGGCCACCACGAGAATCGGTGTGCAGCCATTGAGGTCGCGCTATCCCAGTAAGAACAAGTGCGTCGCGGTGGCCGTCGAACACTGCATATCCGCCTGCCATTCCGACAGCTAACGTGGCCGTCACGTTGCCGGCCTCTGTGGCGATGCGTCCCTTGACTTCGGATCTACGTTCGACCCGCCACCTTACATTCGCCACCGTCGACGAGTTCGTAGCGGCGTCAACGTCCCTTGAAAATCGCGACACAAACAGGCAGCGACGCCATTCGTCCACTATGTCTTCTTCCCGCCGCAGCCACGGCGCGACGCGCACCAGTACTGCGTTATCGTCAATGCGTCCACGGAATGAAAGAACAGCGGCAGTGCCAACGGGATTGAGGATGTCGAAATGCCGCCCTTCGCGGCACGACACTCGCCTCAGATCGCGAAGCGCCACGACGTTGTTATGCATGAGACATCCCCTCAAATCGAGCGCAGGAAAGTGCGCATGTGGGTCGAAAAGATGGTGCGGTTGGGTAAGGCTGGCAGGGCACGAAGCCCTTCCTGGCCGACTTGGAAACCCGAAAGATTTCTCGGGCCCACGCGCGCGCTTCGCTTTCATGTCGGCGCAAGTTATCGCGATGCGCGTTTAGACAAACACACTCTACGACGTCGATATCCGCTCCACGGGGCGCGCATCCCGGTTCATGATCGTTCGGCATATTTCCTCCTAGTACTCAGAGTCGTTTGCTGCGACTCGTGATGAAAAGCGCCTGAGCTGCCAGTCACGGATCTGGACCAGCGCTTCGGCCCATTCACCTGGTGACAGGAGGCGCCATTGCCTCTCGGGTTTCGGCCAAACACGCCTGACCCGAAAGGCTTCGATATCGTGCCAGGCTGGGCTGGCGGGATTTGCGGTCGCCGCGGGGCTATAGAGTGCAACGAATGCCGGGATGTCAGCCATCCTCGCGAGTTGATGAATGACGCCCGTCGGCTTCTCCTGACCGATGTCGCGTGCAACTTCAACCAAAGCCAATGGAAGCTTGTTCGAATGTCCGTACTCGACAAACAGCACGCTATCCAAGTCCGCCATCGTCAGCGTTTGGGCCTCGCGTGTGCCGATAAATCTGCAAATGGATCGTGAACGGTGCCACACACCGTATGCTCGATCGCGGATCAGGAATTGTTCTTCTTGCATGGTCGTCTGCGGGCAAAAGCCGCCTCCGGCGAATCGTTATCATGCACGAAATGTAGCACCGTGCTTTATTGATTGCAAGCACCGTGCTACACTATAATCACGTTATGGCCCGAGACGACCCCCAAATTAACCTCCGCATCCCGCTCGAACTGAAAGAGCGGCTTGATGCCGCTTCGTCACAGAAAAAGCGCTCACTGACCGCCGAAGTGGTCGCGCGACTGGAAGCGAGCTTCTCGCTCGGTGGAGATGGCGCTGTCGTGCCGATCGACGACAGGACGCTTGATTTGTTTGCGGGGCATGTGGCAGAGAAAGTGGTTGAGGCGCTCGACAAACGAGGCAAGTCAAAGCGATAGCCTGCGCGCTAGCACGGCTTGGCACTGCCTCATGGTGTGGTTCATGGGAGGCACGACGTTGCAGAACGCTCCGCTATTCCACGTCTTGCTGGATCATCTAGAAGCGATCGACGCGCCGCCCATGGAGATCCAACACTTTGTCGACCGTTGGTCCAAGCTAGGGCCGCACGGGCATCTCCCCTGCCCGGTCTGTTTCCTTAACGGCGAAGAGCAGCCGCTTGTACCACTCGATGCACAAGGACGTGTTGAGCCGGTCGTTTGCAAGGCCTGTGGCACGCGCTACGAAGTCCCAATCGACGAGAGCTAGCACGACGTGACCTTCCCTGTCGACATCACTCGCGCCGAGCTGCTCTGCTATCTCGTCGTCGCGGAGTTCGTCGCGATGGCACGCACCGGCGAATGGCTGCGCACCGATCATCTGGTCGAATCAGGGCGCATCTGGTGCAACGCAAACGGCGCGCGCTTCGATTGGCAGGAGCGGATCTCACTCGGACAGATAGCGGCTGAACTGGCGCCGCGGGTTAGGGGGACGTTTGGGCTGACGAGGGAACGGTCTTTGGTGCCGCTCTTTGTCGATGGCTGGATGCTCGACCGAGAGTCGCCGGGGGTTTGCGGCATCTACGAGGTTTGCGCGGCCAGATTGCGTCGTTCTACATAGCGTTGCTCGCGCGCCTGCCCTGATCCAGATTGCAAAGCCAACCCATGGCGCCCCACCAGGAAAATCCCTAATTTTTTTCGCCCATTGAGCGCTGGCACCATAAAACGGTCGTCGGCACTCTCAGCTTGACGATGAACCAACCCTTCAAGGCCGCTTTTAGCGGCCTTTTTTCTGAAAGGCCACGTCGCCTTTACTGCTCGATATACATCCGCCACTCCGGGAACTGTTCGAAGAAGCTTTCGCCAACATAGACGAGGTACAGAATCGACGAGCCGGCGTTCGTCGTGGCGCTCGCTTCGTTCGCTATCGTCAGAACCGGATCGGCGTCGGAAACGGCAGCCGATGCCGTGAGGTCATCAGGATGATTAGCCGGCCTCTTCGCGCGGCACGCGGAGTTTGGTGGGCATCATGGCTTCGTCACGAAGAGTGCAGGAATCGCTTCAGGCCTAGCTTACAAAGACGCAATGCACTAGCGTCAGCGCGCCAGCCACTAGTCCAGACATGAAAAAGCCCCGCTCGGGGCGGGGCATGTCAGTTTTGCTTTGGGGGTTGCTTGGCTGGTTGTTCGACAGGTGGCAACTGGTTGGCCATTTTCTGGTTAAGCCATGCCGCCACCGGTTTCCATCCGACAAGGGCTACAACCACCATGCCAATTCCAGCACCGGTCCAGAAAACGCGATTGACCCGCTCTTTCAGCGACGACAGCTTGTCTTCGGTTGACTTCACACGCTCGGAGACGCGCGTTTCCGAGTCCCTGATTTGAGTCGACACTCTACCCTCAGAGGCTTTGACTTCGGTCGAAACGCGAATTTCAGAGTTATGGACCTGCTCATTCAGCATTTTTTGAGCGGTCACAACCGATGCCAGTTCCTTCTGTATCTGGCTTAACTGCGTGTAGACGCCGATGATGAAGTCCTGTGACGGACCGACCGGTATTGAAGGCGGCGTCGAGCTTTTATCTGGGGGTGGGACGTCCGGATCGTACCCCGTAGACATACCAGTTCTCATTTTGCGTTTTGCTTGAGGTTGACCCATTCCCATACCGACTTTGGTGCTCGCCCATGGTATGAAGTCACCAACAGGACGATCCCGTTCCCCGTAGCACCCTCGGCTATGCCCAATTTTTGGGACAAGTCCGTGGAAGTACCTGCAAAATTAACAAAAAATTTGTCCTGAGCGACTTCATGGAGGTCACTTTCAGGAAATTCGCTCTTGGCTACTTCCAAAATCTTGGCCGGGTTAGTCAGAGCGGCGACAAAATACAGTGGCATAAGGCTTCGGCTCAGTTTTGGAACGAAGTATTCCGGTTTTCCGGCAGATCATAGCATTCGTTGGTTTCAACAATCCCATTGTTGGTACAACTGCACGCAAGTCAAGTGCCAAGGCCACACTCTACTTCATCGGGAAGAACCGAAATTTCTTTAGAATTTTTTGTGTACCCCGGGTCTTTGGGGACAAAGCCTCGCCGACAGAGGACCCCTTCTGGGGGTTTTTTTGGGGGTTTTCTTCGACCACAAAACGAAAAAACCCAATACTGGCAAGCTTCTACGCTAACCATTTCATTCCGGCCCTGGCACCAAAGAATTCGAAACCGCAGCGAAAAACCGCAGTTTCAGCATCCCCTCGAACCCCGCCAGCACATGCTGCCCGCGGGGTTTGTCGTTTCTGGCCGGCATGAAAACCTTGGCTGGCCTCGACAAAGACCTCGAAGAATTTCAGTGGCGTGAGCGCGACCATCGCCTCTCACGCCATTTGCCCACTTTATCGCCCCACGATTCCCGCGCCGCCGTGTACCGCGGCGCGCCGGCGCTTGAACACATACCCGGCCCACATCACCACGAGCCACGCCGGCACTAGCCACACGGACACGGAAAGACCCGGCGTCATCGCGAGAATCACGAGGATCAACGCCATGAACGCGAGGCAGATCCAGTTGCTGACCGGGAACCAGAACGACTTGAACAAGAGCGTCTCGCCGGCCGAGACCATCGCCTTACGCGATTTGAGATGAGTGAGGCTGATCAGCGCCCAGTTGAGCACCAGCGCCGCCACCACCAGCGCCATCAGCAAACCGAGCGCTTCGGCGGGAATCAGATAGTTGACGATCACGCACGTGAACGTGGCGAGCGCCGACAAACCGATCGCCATATAAGGCACGCCGCGCCGGTCGACCTTCATCAGCGCGCGCGGCGCATTGCCCTGCTCCGCGAGACCATAGAGCATGCGGCTATTCGCATAGACGCCGCTGTTGTACACCGACAGCGCCGCAGTCAACACCACCACGTTGAGGACGTTCGCGGTCAGCGTCGAACCGATCTGCGAGAAGATCATCACGAACGGACTGCCACCGGCCGCCACCTCGTTCCACGGGTACAACGACAGCAGCACCGTCAGCGAGCAGATGTAGAAAATCAGAATCCGGTAGATCACCTGATTCACGGCCTTCGGAATGCTCTTCTGCGGCTCGTCGGCTTCCGCCGCCGTAATGCCGATCAGCTCCAACCCGCCAAATGAGAACATGATGACCGCGAGCATCATGAAGAGGCCATGAAACCCATGCGGGAAAAAACCACCGTGGCTCCAGAGGTTGGCGATCGACGCTTGCGGGCCGCCGTGTCCGCTGATCAGCAGATAGCCGCCGAACACGATCATGCCGATCACCGCCACGACCTTGATGATCGCGAACCAGAACTCGGTTTCCCCGTAGGCTTTGACGTTGGTGAGATTGATCGCGTTGATGCCGGCGAAGCAGACCAGCGCCGACACCCAAGTCGGCACGCCCGGCCACCAGTAGTGAACGTAGGTGCCGACGGCGGTCAGCTCGGCCATGCTCACGAGCACATACAGCACCCAGTAATTCCAGCCGGACAGAAAGCCCGGGAAGTCGCCCCAATACTTGTAGGCAAAGTGGCTGAACGAACCGGCCACGGGTTCCTGCGCCACCATTTCGCCCAACTGCCGCATGATCATGAAGGCGATGATGCCGCCGATCGCGTAGCCGAGAATCATCGACGGGCCGGCAGCCTGCAACACGCTGGCGGAGCCGAGAAACAAGCCGGTGCCGATCGCGCCGCCCAGCGCGATCAGCTGGATATGGCGATTCTTGAGCCCCCGTTTCAGGCCGTCTTGCTGCTGTGCACTATTCAAATTGCGCCCCAGTGTATGGATATCGATCACCCGATCGGACTTATGGTCCGGCCCGGCAGAACCTGAAATTTTAACGTGGCCGATATTACCTAAATACTGGGAGCAACCCGCGCTTGGTTCTGCGCCGCACGCAACGTCGAGGATAGTGATTGTCACTGGCGCAGGCCTTCTGTATGTTGCCCTAGTCGAGCTTTCAGCCTCCGGAGATTCAACATGTCGCCCAAACGCCTGCTTTGCGCCGCTGCTGTGTGTCTCTGCTTTCCGTGGGCTGTTGCTCTCGCCCAAACCAACGCACCGGTCACGGCACCCACTGCCGCGCCCACGGTGGAACCCGCTGCCGAGCCGCCGAGCCAGCCGGGCATGGAGACGGCCGCACCCGAAGCGCCGGCGCCTGCAACCATGGCGCCTGCCGCCCCGCCCGCCAAGGCCGCCGCCGCACCGCCTTCCGCCGCGCCCATGACCGGCCCGGTGCGCAACGTCGTACTGGTGCACGGCGCGTTCGTCGACGGATCGAGCTGGAATGGCGTGGTCGCCAAGCTGCAGCAGAAGGGCTATCACGTGAGTTCGGTGCAGAACCCGCTCACCTCCCTCGCCGACGATGTCGCCGCGACCCGCCGCGTCCTCGCGCGTCAGGAAGGTCCGACCATGCTGGTCGGGCACTCGTGGGGCGGCGTCGTGATCACCGAAGCGGGCGCGAACGCGCCGAACGTCGCCGGCCTCGTCTATATCGCGGCGATCGCGCCGGACCTTCACGAGTCGACCGTCGATCTGATGAAGCGCGCCGCGCCGATGCCCGCGGGCGCAAGCATCATCAAGGATCCGAGCGGCTTTCTCTGGCTCGACCGCACCAAATACCACGCCGACTTCGCGGCGGACGTTCCCGAGAACCTGACACGCGTGCTCGCCACCGCGCAGGTGCCGATCGCGGCGACGGCCTTCAGTGAAACGGTCAGTCAGGTCGCATGGAAGGAAAAGCCGTCGTGGTATGTGATCACGACGCGCGACCGGGCGGTCTCGCCGGAGGTCGAGAGATTCATGGCTGAGCGGATGGGCGCGAAAGTCGTGCCGATGGCGTCGAGCCACCTGGCTCCGGTGTCGCACGCAGGCGCGATTGCCGACGTGATCGATCGCGCGGCGCGTGAACTGAGCCGGCAGCAATAGGTCTGTTCAGGCGTATGCGCGAGTGTTGTCGCCCAGACGCCGGCTCGATGCGCTCCGGGGATTCGGTTCGGATTCCGTATATTCCCGCGCTCAGCGCAACATGAACGACATCGCCGACAGGCAATTCAGCATGCGCACCACGTGTTCCGCCGACGCCGCGCTAAAGCGCAATGTGACCGCGTCGACGCGCGTGAGCGTCGGCCATTGGCAGAACAGATCCGCGAGCCCGCTGGTTTGCACGCGCAACTCGCATTCCATCGGCTTGACTTCGGCGCGTGTGGATTCCCGCGCATGCCCGTCGGCCAGATGCTGCTGAACCACCTCACGCGCGGCACTTTCTATGGCCGTGCGAGCGCTTGCCGGCGATTGCGTGACGCCGCTTGCCTGCCCCGTCGCGTGCTTGGTGACGACAAAACGCGCGCCCGGAAAACGCAGCGCGGTTTCTTGCGCGAACACATCGTCACCGGATAACAGCGCGACGCGTGCGCCATATTCTTCCGCCAGCGCGCCATATAGGGCCGCCTCGCCCACCTCGACGCCGTTCAGCGAAACGCGCGCGAACGCAAAACTGTTGATCGTGTGCGCGAGGATGCCGTGCGTTTGCGACATGGCGTGATAGCCGACCATGAAGACCAGCGCCGCGCCGTATTCGAGCCCGGCCATCATGCCGAGCGTGCGCGGCTTGCCGAGCACCACCTGAGCGCGTGCATCGAGCAGGTCCGGAAGCAGATTGCGAAAGCCCCCGTGAGAGTCGTTGACCCACACCTGTGTCGCGCCGCCGGCGAACGCGCCTTCGATTGCGGCGTTGGCTTCGAGCGTCATCCAGCGGCGCGCGGCTTCGTATTCGCCGTTGCCCGCGCGCGTTTGCTCAGGATGAAACACGCCGGCAATGCCTTCGATGTCGGCGGAAATGAGGACTTTCATCAGGGAGTGCGCTTGAGTAGTTGAGCAAGATCGGGAACGCTGTCACGCAGCGACAGCCGCCGATGGCCATCGCGCCCGGTCACGGACGCGGCACGCCACAAGGCGTCGAGAATCGCCTGCTCGACGCTGTCCGCGCAAGCGCGAAAGAGCGGATCCAGACGCTCGTCCGCGAGCAACCGTGGCGGCGTCATGAAGTCGGCCCCGTGAGGCACGGTATGCGCCGTTGAAAACGCCAGCGCGATATCGCCGCTGCCGTGGCCGTACACCGAGCCGGTGCGCGCGAGACCCGCTGCCGCGCGCAACGAGAGGCGCTTGAGCTGGCGCGCGTCGAGCGGCGCGTCGGTGGCGACGATCATGATGATCGAGCCTTGCTCGGGTTTCGTCGCCGGCGTGGCTGACAATGCCGTGGCTTCCGCTTTGGCCGCGCGTTCCGCGAGCACGCGGCCGAGCGGCGTGCCGTCGATGGTCAGCATCGGCAGGCGGCCGAAGTTCGCCAGCACGAGTGCGCCGACGGTATAGCTGCGGCCTGCCGCGCTCGCCACGCGCGACGCGTTGCCGATACCGCCTTTCAGGTCGAAGCACGACATGCCCCGGCCCGCGCCGACCGAGCCGCTCGCGACATTCGCGCTGGCGGCCGCATGCGCGTCGTCGAAATGCTGTGCAGTGACGGCCAACGCCTGGATGTCGTTCAGGTAGCCGTCATTGCATTCGAACACCACCGGATTGACCGTCGACCACTCGCGTCCGATCCGCGGATTCGCGCGCACGGCCGCGCGAATCTGCGCCTGCGCGACGGCCGCGACGCCGAATGTATTGGTCAACGCGATCGGCGTTTCCAGCGTGCCGAGTTCCTCCACTTGCACGAGCCCGATGCTTTTCCCGAACCCGTTGATCACCGACGCCGCCGCCGGCACCTTGTCGAGAAACGGATCGCCGCGATGCGGGCGAATCACGGTCACGCCGGTTTGCACGGCGCCTTCATCGAGCGTGCAGTGTCCGACTGTCACGCCCGGCACATCGGCAATCGTGCCGAGCGGACCTGCCGGCAACGTGCCGATATGCGGCGCGTTTTCAAACTCGGGCGAATTCATGGCCGGTCGAGCTTCGGATCGAGCGCGTCGCGCAGACCGTCGCCGAGCAGGTTGAACGCCAGCACGGTCAGGAAAATCGCCAGACTCGGAAACAGCGCGATATGCGGCGCCGTCACCATGTCGGCGCGCGCCTCATTGAGCATCGCGCCCCACTCGGGTGTCGGCGGTTGTGCGCCGAGGCCGAGAAACGACAGGCTTGCCGCCGTGATGATCGAGGTGCCGATACGCATCGTGAAGTACACCACCACCGAAGAAATCGTCCCCGGCAAAATGTGCCGCACGATGATCGTCCAATCCGACGCGCCGATGCTGCGCGCCGCTTCGATATACGTGAGTTGCTTGAGCATCAGCGTATTGCCGCGCACGAGCCGCGCGAACGCCGGAATGCTGAAGATCGCGACCGCGCAGATCACGTTGATCATGCCGTTGCCGAGAATCGCCACCACGCCGATGGCGAGCAGAATGCCGGGAAACGCGAACAGCACGTCGGCGACGCGCATCGTGATGCGATCCCACCAGCCTTCATAGTAGCCGGCCAGCAGGCCGAAGAACGTGCCGATCACCGCACCGATCGCAACGGACAGAAAACCCGCTTCGAGCGAAATGCGCGAACCCGCCAGAATGCGGCTGAAAATATCGCGGCCCAACGAGTCCACGCCGAACCAGTGCGCCGCGGACGGCCCCGCGTTCAACGCGTCGTAATCGAAGAAATTCTCCGGATCGTACGGCACGATATGCGGCGCCATGATTGCAACCGCAATCAACAGCAGCACGAAGATGCCGGCGGCAAGCGCTACATGCTGCTTACGGAATTTGCGCCAGAACTCGCTCCACGGCGTGCGGATCGCGCGTTCGGCTTTGACGGTGCTGGCCGCATTCGGCTCGGTGGCGGTCGTGCTCATGCGGGCCTCACTTGAAACGGATAGTCGGGTTGATCACGGCGTACAGCACGTCCACGACCAGATTGATAATGATGAATTCCAGCGAGAACAACAGCACTTCGGCCTGAATCACCGGATAGTCGCGCATCGACACGGCATCCACCAGCAGGCGTCCGAGGCCCGGCCAGTTGAACACCACTTCGACCACGATCGAGCCGCCCAGCAGAAAGCCGAATTGCAGGCCCATCATCGTAATGACGGGAATCATCGCGTTACGCAGGCAATGTTTGACGATCACGAGGCGTTCGGGCACGCCCTTGGCGCGCGCGGTGCGCACGAAATCTTCATTCATCACTTCGACGAACGACGCGCGGGTGAAGCGCGCCATCACCGCCGCAACCGCCGCGCCGAGCGTGAGCGACGGCAGCACGTAGCTCTGCCACGAACCGTCGCCGACAATCGGCAGCCAGCCGAGCTTCACCGAAAAGATTTCCATCAGCAGCATGCCGAGCGCGAAGGCGGGAAACGAAATACCCGACACCGCGAGCGTCATGCCGAGCCGGTCCGGCCAACGGTTACGCCACACCGCGGAGACGATGCCGATGCCCATGCCCAGCACGACCGCCCACACCATGCTGGCAAGCGTGAGCAGCAGCGTCGGCATGAAGCGCTCGCCGATTTCCTGGCTGACCGGGCGCTTGCTGCGCGTCGAGATGCCGAAATCGCCGTGCGCGATCTTCACGAAGAAGTTGGCGAACTGCTGCGGCATCGGCTTGTTCAGGCCGAGGTCGGCACGCACCAGCGCGACCGTCGCCTCGTCCGCATCGGGACCGGCGGCGAGCCGCGCCGGATCGCCCGGCAACAGATGCACGAACAGGAACACCAGCACGGCGACGATGAAGAGCGTCGGCAGCAGGCCAAAGAGACGTTTGACGAGAAAGTTCAGCATGAAACCCAATCCGGCAATGATGCGGGCAACGAAAGATTCTGTGCGGCGGTCAAGCGACCGCGCGTGGCGGCGTGCCAGTGAAACACGGCACGCCGCAATGCACGGTCAGCTCATCACTTGATCGCGATTTCGTCGAAGTTGAACGAACCGTCCGGCGCCACGTAAGCACCCGACAGACGCTTGCTGCGCGCGTACACCACCTTCTCCTTGACGAGGAAGATCCACGGCGCGTCGGTCCAGATGCGTTTTTGCGCGTCGGTGTAAAGCTCGGCTTTCTTCGCGCGGTCGGTGGTTTCGAGCGCCTGCTTCAGATCGCTGTCGACAGTGTCGTTCTTGTAGTAAGCGGTATTGACCATCTTCGGCGGGAACGAGACGGACGCGAGCAGCGGCGTGATCGCCCAGTCGGCTTCACCCGTCGACGACGACCAGCCCGCGTAGTACATGCGCACCGGCGCGGTCGCCGCGTCCTGCGCGCTTTCCACCTTGGCGACGCGCTGACCTGCTTCGAGCGCTTCGACCTGCGCCTTGATGCCGACCTGCGCGAGTTGCTGCTGCACGAACTGGATCACCTTCTGCGCGGTCGAGTAGTTATACGCGGACCACAGCGTGGTTTCGAAACCGTTCGGATAGCCCGCTTCCTTCAGCAGCTCACGCGCCTTGGCCGGATCGTACGGCCACGGGCCCTGCTTCACCGCATAGTCGACGCCTTGCGGCACCACGCCGTCGGCCGGCGTCGCGTAACCGGCGAACACGACCTTGGTGAGCGCGTCCTTGTTGACCGCATAGTTCAGTGCTTCACGCACCTTCGGATTGTCGAACGGCTTCTGGTTCACGTTCAGGCTGATATAGCGCTGAATGATCGAAGGCGACGCGATCAGATCGACCTTCGGGCTCGTCTGCAATTGCGCGGCCTGTTCGAACGGCACCTGGAATGCGAAATCCGCTTCGCTGGTACGCATCAGCGCAGCGCGCGTGTTGTTGTCGACCACCGGCTTCCAGTCGATCGCATCGACCTTCGGATAGCCCTTCTTCCAGTAGCCGGCGAACTTCTTCACCGTCAGGTCGCCCGCCGGGTCCCACTTCACCAGTTCGAACGGACCCGTGCCGACCGGATGGAACGCGATGTCCTTGCCGTACTTCTTCAGCGCGTCCGGCGAAATCATCACCGCCGACGGATGCGCGAGCACGTTCACGAACGCCGAGAACGGCGCCTTCAGCGTGATCTTCACCGTGTACGGATCGACCACTTCGGTCTTCTCGATGCGGTTGAACATGTTGTAGCGCTTGAGCTTGTTCGCCGGATCGGTCACGCGGTCGAAGTTCGCTTTCACGGCGGCGGCGTTGAAGTCGGTGCCGTCCTGGAACTTCACGCCGTGGCGCAGTTTGAACGTGTAGACCTTCGCATCCGGGCTCGCTTCGTAGCTATCGGCCAGCACGTTGACCAGCTTCATGTCCTTGTCGAAGCCGAAGAGTCCCTGATAGAACGACTTCGCGACGGCTTGTGAGAGCGTGTCGTTGGCATCGTACGGATCGAGCGTCGTGAAGGTCGAGGCGACGGCCATCACGGCCGTGGTGTCGGCGTGCGCCGCATTGCCCGCGAGCATCGCGAACACCACCGCGCCGCCGCTGATCAGCGCGCGCAAACGAAACGGAGAAGACGGGACCAGCAGGTTCATGAGGTTGGCTCCAGGCTGCGAAATGAAAACAGGTTGTGATGCTGCGAGAAGAAGTGTGTGGCTTGGGTTTTCTGTACCGCTCTTTGGTAAGGCTCTTTGGTAAGTCTCTTTAGTACCGCTCTTTAATACGCACCACCCACGCGATGCCGGGCAACGAAATGATCCGGCCCGACCGCGACGAGCGGCGCCACGACCGGTTCATCGCTCAGCGCGCGGATCGGGCTCGGAATCTCGTCGGCGGCGAGCATGCGTTTGGCGTGACGGCGCGCCGGATCGGCGACCGGCACCGCGCCCATCAGCTTGCGCGTGTAGGGATGCTGCGGCGCTTCGAACACCGCGCGGCGCGGACCGATCTCGACGATCTGGCCGAGATACATGACCGCGACGCGATGACTGACGCGTTCGACCACGGCCATGTCATGCGAAATGAACAGATACGCGACGCCCAGTTCACGCTGCAGATCGAGCATCAGGTTGACGATCTGCGCCTGCACCGAAACGTCGAGTGCGGAGACGGATTCATCGGCGATCACGACTTTCGGGTTCAACGCGAGCGCGCGCGCGATCGCAATGCGTTGCCGTTGGCCGCCGGAGAATTCGTGCGGATAACGCCGCGCGGCTTCGGGCGGCAGGCCGACTTTTTCGAGCAGCCAGGCCACGCGCGCCTGCGCTTCGGCGCCCTGCGCGACGTTGTGCACGAGCAGCGGCTCCATGATCGAGAAGCCCACCGTCAAACGCGGATTCAGCGAGGCGAACGGGTCCTGAAAAATAAACTGGATGTCGCGACGCAGCGCCTGTAACGCGGGGCCCGACAGCGAACTGATTTCCTTGCCGTTGAATTCGATCGACCCGCTTTGGCTTTCCACGAGGCGCAGCAGCGAGCGGCCCGTGGTCGATTTGCCGCAACCCGATTCGCCGACCAGCGCCAGCGTTTCGCCGGGCCGCAAATCGAAGCTGACTTTTTCCACCGCGTGCACGCGGCCCGTTACGCGGCCGAACAACCCGCTCTTGACTGGAAAGCGCGTAACCAGATCGCGCACGCGCAGAATCGGCGGCGTGGTTTCCCGCACCAGAGGTTGAGCTTCTTCGGCGACGGCGGCAGCGGGACGCACGGCTTGATCGGCGCCGCTCAAACTGGCCTGCTCGACAGTCAGGATCGGAAATTTGGCCGGCTGATCCGTGCCTTGCATCGCGCCAAGACGCGGCACGGCAGCGAGCAACGCCTTCGTATAAGGATGCGACGGCGCGGCGAACAGCGCGTCGGACGCGCCCTCTTCCACCTTCTCGCCGCGATACATCACCAGCACGCGGTCCGCCACTTCGGCGACCACGCCCATGTCGTGCGTGATGAAGATCACGCCCATGTTCATCTCGTCCTGCAAGCCGCGAATCAGTTGCAGAATCTGCGCCTGGATCGTCACATCGAGTGCGGTGGTCGGCTCGTCGGCGATCAGCAACGCGGGCTTGCACGACAGCGCCATCGCGATCATCACGCGCTGGCGCATGCCGCCCGACAGTTGATGCGGGAAACGCGCCGCCACGCGCCGCGCTTCCGGAATACGCACGAGTTCGAGCAGGCGCAGCGTTTCGGCGTGCGCGGCGGAACGGCTCTTGCCCTGATGCAAGGCGATCGCCTCGCTGATCTGATCGCCCACCGTGAAGACCGGATTGAGCGAGGTCATCGGCTCCTGAAAGATCATCGCGATGTCGGCGCCGCGAATCGAGCGCATCGTGCCCGACGACGCTTTCGCGAGGTCGAGCACGCTGCCGTCGCGGCGCCGGAAAGCGATGCTGCCGCCGGCAAGGCGCCCACCGCCGTGCTCGATCAGCCGCATCAACGCGAGTGAAGTAACCGATTTGCCCGACCCCGATTCGCCGACGATCGCGAGCGTCTCGCCGCGCTCGACCGTCAGCGACAGATTGCGCACCGCGTTGAACGTGGTCTCGCCGCTGCGAAAGGCGACTGACAGATCGTCGACCGCGAGCACGCGCTGCGGCGGCAAGGTGTCGATAAGCGGACGGGCGGTGTGCGATGGAGTCGGCACGGTGGTTCCTTTGAATTCGAACGCGGCTGACGAAATGTCAGGCGAAGGGTCAGGCGCCAGGCGGACGCACGACTAGCGGTAAATCGCCGTCACCGGCGTTTCACCGAGCCGCGCAAAACCGCGATACATGCCTTCGGTATTGAACGGCAGCGTGACGTTGCCGCGTGCATCCACGGCGATCAGTCCGCCGCGGCCGTCGATTTTCGGCAGGCGGTTCATCACCACGTCGTCGGCCGCTTCCTGCAGCGACACATTGCGGTAGGCCATTTGCGCGGCGACGTCGTACGCCGCGACCATGCGCATGAACATTTCGCCCGAGCCGGTGGTCGAGACGGCGCAGGTCGCGTCGTCCGCATAGCAGCCCGCGCCGATCAGCGGCGTATCGCCGACCCGGCCGACCTGCTTGTTGGTCACGCCGCCCGTCGATGTCGCCGCCGCCACGTGACCGTGCTGATCGAGCGCGACCGCGCCGACGGTGCCGAACTTGCGGTTCGGATCGATCGGTTCGTGCGGTGTCGGGTCGTCGTTATTCGCCGACGGTGCGGCGGCCAGCGTCGCGCCGTCGTGATCCAGCATGGCGCGCTGCTGATCGCGCGCGAGCAGCCATTGACGATGGCGCGCTTCGGTATGGAAATACTCGGGCTCGACGAATTCGAGCCCTTGCGCGGCGGCAAATGCTTCCGCGCCTTCGCCTGTAAACAGCACATGCTCGCTGCCTTCGAGCACGCGCCGCGCCGCCAGAATCGGATTGCGCACGCGCTTCACGCAGCAGATCGCGCCGGCGTCGAGGGTGCGGCCGTCCATGATCGCGGCGTCGAGTTCGTGCGTGCCCGCCGCCGTATAAACGGCGCCGCGGCCCGCGTTGAAGAGCGGACAGTCTTCGAGCAGGCGCACGGCTTCGCTGACGGCGTCGAGCGCGCTGCCGCCGTCAGCGAGCACGCGCTGGCCGGCGCTCAGCACGGCATGCAAGGCGGCGTGGTATTCGGCTTCGGCGTTAGCCGACATCGACGCGCGCAGGATCGTCCCTGCCCCGCCATGAATGGCAATGACTGCGTTGGAGTTCATCGTTTGGTTTTGCTTGTGCGAGTAGTACGGGCGGTTCGAGTGGTTCGAGTGGTCCGCGTCGCGTTGCGCGCGGGCCGTGCGTTCGTGCCGGCGGATTCGGCTTGCGGGTCGACGAGCCACGGCAGCAGGAATTCGCTGACCTCGGCGGCCGCTTTCACCGAGCGTTTGGCCCGATACGCCACCGCGTCGCACAGCGCTTCGATGACGGCGAGCACGGCCGAATCGGCATTCGCCGCCAGCCGCCGATCCGCGCGGATGTAGAGCGAAAGGTCGGCGAATTGTGCGAGCGGCGAGCGCGGACTGTCGGTCAGCGCGAGCACACGAGCGCCACGGCCTGCCGCTCGGTGCGCGAGCTCGATCGTGTCTTCGACGTAGCGCGGAAACGCGATGCCGATCACCAGATCACCCTCGTTGCAGGCAAACAGACGCCGCGCGGCATGCGAAGGTCCGCCCATCAGCGCGAGCGACTGCACGTTGTCGTGATACGGCATCAACCCATGTTCCATCAGGCCCGCGAGGAACGCACTCGCGCCGTAGCCGAGCACGAATACGCGGCGCGCGGCGATGATCGCTTCGACGGCGGCTTCGGCCGCGACGCTGTCGATTGCCGTGCGGGTGGCGTGCAGGTTATTGGCGGCCTGTTCGAGCGACGCGTCGACCACGTCGTCACCGGCTGCGAGCGACTCCTGCGCACTGCGCAAACGCTCGACCGGCGCGAGCGTTGCCTCGAAGCCGCGAACCAGCGCCTCGCGAAACTGCGGATAGCCGTCGAAACCGAGCGCGCGGGCGAAGCGATTCGCCGTCGCCACCGACGCGCCGACCACGCTGGCCAGTTCGTCGATCCGCATGGTCGCCGCGCGAAACAGATTGGCCAGCACGTATTCGCCCATGCGCCGATGAATCGGCGTCAAGGTCGGCATGGCGGCGGCGATACGCGCGGCGATGGCCTGCTCGGCGGGATTGGTGGCCACGGACGGTTGATGAATCATGCGAGCGGTGCGGTGTCGCCGGCAGGACTTCCCGCCGGGCGTAATGAAAATGAATGAAAGTATATTTACATAGAAATCCCATCAGAAAAAATTCATTTTCATTTTTGAGGGTTTTCACGGATGAACCGCGTCCGAAAGACGCATCCCATCCACGCAGGCGCGCGGCCGCCTGAAAATCGGTTTTCAGCAAACCGCGGCGCTTTGCTCTGGAATGCGCGCGAGCCGCGCCGCCGGCGACATGAAGATGATCAATGCCTGCGCGAGGAAGGCTGCCGCCGCCGCGACCAGACACGCGTCCATGCCCCAGCGCGAACTGATCGCCGCGCCGAGCAATGCGCCGAGCGGCCGCGCGCCGTACGTCGCGGTACTGTTGAGCGCGGACACGCGGCCCATCATCCGTTCAGGCGTGATCGCCTGGCGCAGGGTGGTCGAGCCGACCACCCACAGAATCGGTCCCGCGCCGAGCAGAAAAAAGCTCGACATGGCCAGCCAGAACGACGGCGCAACGAGCGTCGCCACCATCACGAGCGAGGCGAGCAATCCGCACGACGGCCCGATGATCAGCACACGGCCGAACGCAAGGCGTCGCGCAATGGCGGGTGCGGCCAGCGCGCCGCACACCATGCCGACACCGTAGGCGCCGAGCGTCACGCCAACCGCGGAAGCGGTCAGACCCAGCCGATGCACCGCGTAGGGCACGTACACCGCTTGCAGTACGAAGAAGCCGAGGTTGAAGAACACCGCCGTCGCGAGCATGGGACGCAGCAGCGCATCGCGCAGCACGAAACGCGTACCGTCGCGCAGTTCCAGCATGAAATGTCGCTGCGGCGCCGCCACGCGCGGCGGTTCACGCAAGCCCGCCAGCAACGCGACGGCCAGTGCGGACAGCGCGGCCGCGCAGCCATACGCCCAACCCGCGCCGATCCAGCCGACCAGCAGGCCGCCGAGCGCCGGGCCGGCCGAATACGCCACGCTGCGCGCGAGTTCGAGCCGGCCGTTCGCGCCGGCGTACGCTTCGCGCGGCACGAGCGCGGGCACCAGTGAAGGCGCGGCGACGTTGTAGGCCACCGTGCCGGTCGCGGCGATGAAACCGAGCGCGGCGAGAAGCGGCAGGCTCAGCGCGTGAGTCATGACGAGCAGCAGCACGCACAGCATGGCGAACACGCGCACGCTTTCGGCGAGCGTCATCAGCGTGCGGCGCGAGCGGCGGTCGGCCCAGACGCCGAGCGGTATCGACAGCAACAGGAACGGCAACGTCTGCGCGGTTTGCAACAGGCCCGTGTCGCGCGCGTCGGCGCCGAGTGCGAAGACCGCCACGAGTGGCGCGGCGGCGAGGCTGATCTGCTCGGCGGATTGCGCGACGAGGTTCGACCACGCGAGCCGCCTGAATGCGGCCGGCAAACGCTGCGCGGATGAGGTGGAAGAGGTAGCGAGCATCGATGAACTCCGGCGACGTGAGTGAAGTGAAGCAAAGGCGTTCATCGTGGTCCGACTCGCGCAGCGGGGCGCTCCGCTTCTTGCGGTGTTATTCTTCGCTCGCCATGAATCTCGAAAGCATTCTCTTCACTCAAGGGTTCGGCTCGCGCCGTCAATGCCGCGCGCTGATCGCCGACGCGCGCGTGAGCATCGGCGGCGCAGTCTGCACCGATGCCGACGCCGATTTCCCGATCGGCGACAGCACGTTCTCCTTCAGCGTGGACGGTGTGGTTTGGCCGTATCGCGAGCACGCCTATCTGCTTCTGAACAAGCCGGCGGGATACGAATGTTCGCGCGATCCGCAGCATCATCTGAGCGTGTTCAGCCTGCTGCCGCCGCAGTTCGCCGAGCGCGGCGTGCAATGCGTGGGACGGCTGGATCAGGACACGACCGGCCTGCTGCTGCTCTCCGACGACGGCAAGTTCGTGCACCTGTTCACCTCGCCCAAACGCAAGGTGCCCAAGGTGTATGTCGCGACCACGCGCCATCCAGTCGACGACGCGCAATTGAGCGCGCTGCGCGACGGCGTGCTGCTGCACGGCGAGGCCAAACCGATTGCCGCTGTGGACGCCCAGGCGCGCGGCGCTCACACGCTCGCGCTCACCGTGATGGAAGGCAAGTATCACCAGGTCAAGCGGATGATCGCGGCAGCGGGCAACCGGTGCGAGGCGCTGCATCGCGAGCGGATCGGCGGACTCGCGTTGCCCGAAGCGCTTGCTCCAGGCGCATGGCAATGGCTCGACGAAACCGACCTCGGATCTTTACGGAGCGGGTAAACCGGTAGTGGCCCTTTAAGGCCTTGATGCAACAGGAAAACGCATGCGCGTCTGTGCACTCAGCGTGCATGCCGCGGACCCAGGCGCTGCGCCGCAGCATGATCTTGCTTACATGTCGCCCTATACTCGTTTAAACAAAGACTACAAAGAGTTCAGGGAGGGCGCCATGGTTATCCACGACAGCTTTCAGATTTCGTCCGTGATGGTTGCTTTTCTGTGCTTCGGGCTGGTCCTGATCGGCGGATTGCTGGTCATGATGCGGCTGCGGCACAACTATCAGCCGAACCTGATCGGCGCACTGATCGGCGCGATGCTCTGTTTCGTGCTGCTGGAAGCATTGCCTGCGCTGACGTAGGCATCGCGAAGCCGCGCGGCGCCGAGGCAGCGGGCACGGCGCGGGCGGAATTGTCCGGGCGATGCCTGGGAGGATGGCTTTTTGCCGTGCTTTTCTTCCTTCTCTTGCGTGCAGGCTGTCACGCCTTCACGCCTTCACGCCTTCACGCAAAAAATCTTCGACGCTCGGATAGCGTAAGCGCACCCTCAATTCCTGTTTGAGACGCCGGTTCAGGAGCCGCCTCGACTCACGCATGAAAGACAGCAAGGTCGGCTCGATCTGCCGCTCCGCTTCGGCCCGCGTAATGCGCGGCGCACGCGGCAGTCCGAACGCATCGGCCACTTCGTCGAAGTACTCGCCCATTTTTAGCGATGAGTCGTCGGACGCGTGGACCACCCGCCCCGGCCGTCCGTGCGTGGCGAGTCGCACGAGGATCGCGGCCAGATCGTCGGCGTGAATGTGATTGGTGTAGACGTCGTCGGCATCGATCAGGGCGGGCGTGCCTCTTTCGAGCCGCGCGAGCGGCAGACGATTGCCCGCATAAATACCCGGAATTCGCGCGATGCTCGCCGCAACAGCGCCGCGCGCCGTCGCGCGCCGCAATTGCCGCTCGGCCGAGACACGGCGCTTGGCGCGCGCGTTGGCCGGCTGCGTCACACGCGTCTCGTCGATCCACGCGCCGCCGCAGTCGCCATAGACGCCCGTCGTGCTCGCGTACACCAGGCGCACGGGTGCGTGCGAACCGGCGGTCCGGCGCACCCCGTCGGGTACAATATCGGCTGTTTCAGATCCCGCCCACGAGGCACGAACGCGGCGCAACCGTCCAACTGGCGCCACCATGCCACGCGCGGCCCGTAGCGCTGAAGCGCGGCGCGCGCCTAGCGTAGCGAGCAAGGCGCGGGTACGGCGGTCGTCGTCGCCGGATTTCTGCGGCGGCGCGAGATGCAGCACCGTCGGCGCGAGGCCCGCGAGCCGTTTCAGGCTGCGGCGCACATCGAGATCGCCGACCAGCGGCGTGACGCCCGCCGCGCGAAGTTCGGCGCTGCGCCCGGCATGACTGGTCAGTGCAAAGACGTGCGCGCGCGGTTGTAGCAAGGGCACGCAGCGCATGCCCACATCGCCGCAACCTACGATCAACACACGTGGCCGGCGGAAGTTTCGTGTCGCTTTCATGGTGGACGCATTGTAGCCGTCAAGCGCGACAGGTATCGCGCGGTGGATACGGCGAGTCCGATAACGATTACCGACTTTTCGATTTCGAACACTCTATGGCATTTAACGTCACGCTCCGGCAAACCGGCCGGCAGTTTCAGGTGGAACAGGACGAACCGGTGCTGAGCGCCGCCTTGCGCCAGGGCATCGGCCTGCCCTACGGTTGCAAGAACGGCGCCTGCGGCTCATGCAAGGGCACTGTGGTCAGCGGCGAAATCGAGCAGCGCGCGCATTCGTCGTCGGCTTTGTCGAACGACGAAAAGACGCGCGGCATGGCGCTTTTCTGCTGCGCGACCGCCTGCACCGATCTCGAAGTGGACATTCGCGAAGTGGCCGGCGTCGGCGACGTGCAGGTCAAGAAGCTGCCGTGCCGCGTGAACGCAATCGAGCGCAAGGCCGACGACGTCATCGTGCTGAAGCTGCAATTGCCCGCCAATGAGCGTCTGCAATATCTCGCCGGTCAATACCTGGAATTCATTCTGAAAGACGGCAAGCGTCGCAGCTATTCCATGGCGAATGCACCGCACGCGGAAGGCCCGATCGAATTGCACATCCGTCACATGCCCGGCGGCGCTTTCACCGATCACGTATTCAACACCATGAAAGAGCGCGACATTCTGCGCTTCGAAGCGCCGCTCGGCACGTTCTTCCTGCGCGAAGATTCGGACAAGCCGATCGTGCTGCTCGCGTCGGGTACGGGCTTCGCGCCGCTGAAGGCGATCATCGAGCACGCGGTGTTCAAGAACCTGAACCGGCCGATGACGCTTTACTGGGGCGCACGCCGCAAGAAAGATCTGTATCTGCTCGAACTCGCCGAACAATGGGCGCGCGAGATTCCGAACTTCAAGTTCGTGCCGGTGCTGTCGGAGCCGGACGCGAGCGACGCATGGACGGGCCGCGTCGGCTTCGTGCATCGCGCGGTGATCGAAGACTTGCCGGACCTGTCGGCGTATCAGGTGTATGCGTGCGGCGCGCCGGTGATGGTCGAGTCGGCGCAGCGCGATTTCACGCAGCATCATGGACTGCCGGAAGACGAGTTCTACGCGGATTCGTTCACGAGCGCAGCGGATCTGGCCAATCCGGTTTGATGGGAGGGGCATTGGCGCGTGAGCGTCGATGCTCGCCGTGTGCGTTTCGGGAAGCGCGGCTATGCAAACAGCCGCGCTTCGCGCATTGATGTTTCGCGGCGACGCATGTCTCGATTCCGAGCTAAACCATGCCCGCCTGACAAGCAGATCAACCCGCCGCCGTCACATCCGCCGTCACATCCGCCGTCACATCCGCCGTCACATCTTAGTCAGCCGCACATCCTATAATCGGCAAGCAACATCGCTTCTTTCGGCGGAAGAAATATCCGCCCGACGCAAATTCATGGTTTACACCAGCGCTTTCCTTGTCGTATTCTTTCGCGCATGAACCGCATCCAGTCCGAACTTCGACGTCGCCGCTCGCCGCTTCCCTAGGGACGCCGCTGGCTTCGTCACGGATTCGCGCCACACAAAGGCGCAAGCTGTTCGAATCATGAAAGCCACGGCATGCCGTGGCTTTTCTGTTTTTCCGGCTCTTATTTTGTAGTTGGCCAACTTCATCCACCCTTCACCCCCGCTGTCTGGAGCCTGCCGTCATGAATTTCAATGAGTATCCGATCGAGTCGCTGATGTACATCACGAACCGGCCCGAAATCGTTTTCACGCACGGCAAAGGCTCGTGGCTCTACGACAACAACGGCAAGCGATATCTGGACTTCATCCAGGGCTGGGCGGTGAACAGTCTCGGTCACTGCAACGACGGCATGATCGAAGCGCTGAACAAACAGGCGCAATTGCTCATCAACCCGTCTCCGGCCTTCTACAACGAGCCGATGGCAAAACTTGCCGGCCTGCTCACCCAGCACAGCTGCTTCGACAAGGTGTTCTTCGCGAACAGCGGCGCCGAAGCCAACGAAGGCGCAATCAAGCTCGCGCGCAAGTGGGGCAAGAAGTTCAAGGACGGCGCGTTCGAGATCATCACGTTCGACCACAGCTTCCACGGCCGCACGCTCGCCACCATGTCGGCCAGCGGCAAGCCGGGCTGGGACACGATCTACGCACCGCAAGTGCCGGGCTTTCCGAAGGCGGACCTGAACGACATCGCGTCGGTCGAGAAGCTCATCAACGCGAAAACCGTTGCCGTCATGCTCGAACCGATCCAGGGCGAAGGCGGCGTGATTCCCGCGACGCGCGAGTTCATGCAGCAACTGCGCGAGCTGACGAAAAAGCACAACCTGCTGCTGATCGTCGACGAAGTGCAAAGCGGCTGCGGCCGCGCGGGCACGCTGTTCGCGTACGAGTTGTCGGGCATCGAGCCGGACATCATGACGCTCGGCAAGGGCATCGGCGGCGGCGTGCCGCTCGCGGCGCTGCTCTCGAAGGCGGAGGTCGCCATTTTCGAAGCGGGCGACCAGGGCGGCACCTACAACGGCAATCCGTTGATGACGGCAGTCGGCTACTCGGTGATCTCGCAGCTCACCGCGCCGGGCTTCCTCGAAGGCGTGCGGGCGCGCGGCGAGTATCTGCGTTCGAAACTGCTGGAGTTGTCGGAAGAACGCGGCTTCAAGGGCGAACGTGGTGAAGGCCTGCTGCGCGCGCTGCTGCTCGGCAAGGATATCGGCAACCAGATCGTCGAAAAGGCGCGCGACATGCAGCCTGACGGCCTGCTGCTGAACGCGGCGCGTCCGAACCTGCTGCGCTTCATGCCGGCGCTGA
Source organism: Paraburkholderia sp. RL17-381-BIF-C (assembly GCF_046026435.1). NCBI lineage: Bacteria > Pseudomonadati > Pseudomonadota > Betaproteobacteria > Burkholderiales > Burkholderiaceae > Paraburkholderia > Paraburkholderia sp. RL17-381-BIF-C. The sequence continues at coordinate 83,846 of NZ_JARESX010000022.1, forward strand.
ATGTGACCACCGAAGAAATCGACCAGATGATGGCGATGCTGCGTTCGATTCTCGACACGCTGTAATCGACCAGGACAGCGTATATGACGTCGAGCGCAACATTATCGATCCGGTGCTTCGACGCGAGCGACACTGATGCCGTGGTCACGCTGTGGCAACAAGCCTTCCCTGAGTATCGGGACGCCACGAAGCCGCAGCGCAATCCGCATCTGTCGATCGCCAACAAGCTGGCGACGCAGCCGGAGCTGTTCTTTGTCGCGGCGCTCGGCGAACGCATCGTCGGCACGGTGATGGGCGGCTACGACGGCCATCGCGGCTGGCTGTATTCGCTCGCGGTGGATGAGTCGCTGCGCCGTCATGGAATCGGCACGCGCCTCGTCGCGCATGTCGAAAACGCGCTGACGCAGCGTGGCTGTCCGAAGCTGAATCTGCAGGTTCTATCCGCGAAGGCCGACGTGCGCGCGTTTTACGAGGCGCTCGGTTATCGCGCCGACGCGGTGATCAGTCTCGGCAAACGCCTGGGTGAACTGGCGGATCCTGCGGCCGCCAGCGCCTAGATTAGCGTTGCGCCCAATGAAAAAGGTCGCATGCGAAAACGCATGCGACCTTTTTTCATATGCACGGCAAACTAACCAGGCTTATTCACCCAGATAAGCCGCCCGCACCTTCGGATCATCGAGCATCTGCTTCGCGTCACCCGACATCGTGACCAGACCCGAGTCCATCACGTAGCCGCGATTCGCCGCCTGCAACGCCAGACGCGCGTTCTGCTCGACCAGCAGCACGGTCATGCCTTCAGCCGAAATCGCCCGCACCACTTCGAAGATCTTCTCGACCATGATCGGCGACAGACCCATCGACGGTTCGTCCAGCAGCAACAGCTTGGGACGCGAGATGATCGCGCGCGCCATGGCCAGCATCTGCTGTTCGCCGCCCGAGAGCGTGCCCGCGTATTGCGTCGCGCGTTCTTTCAGACGCGGGAAGAAGCCGAACATGCGATCCACGTCTGCCTTGATGCCGTCCGTGTCGGTACGCAGATAAGCGCCCATCTGCATGTTCTCGACGATCGACATGCGCGCGAAGATGCCGCGCCCTTCCGGCACCATCGCGAGACCGCGCTTGAGCAACAGATGCGGCGGAATGCCCTTGATCGACTCGCCCATGTACTCGATGTCGCCGATCGTGTACGGCTTCAGACCCGTGATCGCCTTCATCGTCGTGGTCTTGCCCGCGCCGTTCGCACCGATCAGCGTGACCAGTTCGCCCTGCGCGACTTCGAGATCGATACCCTTGACTGCCTGAATGCCGCCGTAATTGACCTGCAGGCCCTTGATTTTCAACATTGCCGTTGCCATTAGTGGACCCCCGCACCCAGATAAGCTTCGATCACCTTCGGATCCTTCTGCACGTCCTGCGGCAGACCTTGGGCAATCACCTTGCCGTAGTCGAGCACCGTCATCTGGTTGCACAGACCCATCACGAGTTTCACGTCGTGTTCGATCAGCAGGATCGTCTTGCCGTCGGCGCGGATCTTGTCGAGCAGCTTGGTCAGCTCGACCTTTTCCGTCGCGTTCATGCCGGCAGCCGGTTCGTCCAGCGCGAGCAGCTTCGGATCCGTTGCCAATGCGCGGGCGATTTCCAGACGGCGCTGGTGACCGTACGACAGATTGCGCGACGTGTAGTCCGCGTACTGCGCAATGCCGACGTACTCCAGCAGTTCGATCGCGCGTTCCTTGATTTCACGCTCTTCCTTGCGCTCCGCGGGCGTCTGGAACACCGCGCCCAGCAGACCGTGCTTCGTGCGCACGTGGCGCCCGACCATCACGTTTTCCAGCGCGGTCATGCCGCCAAAGAGACGGATGTTCTGGAACGTACGCGCAATGCCCGCCTTCGCCACCTGATACACAGCGGTCGGCGTGTACGGCGTGCCGTCGAGCTTGAACTCGCCCGAATCCGGCGTGTACAGGCCCGTGATCACGTTGAAGAAGGTGGTCTTGCCGGCGCCGTTCGGGCCGATCAGACCGTAAATCTGGCCCGACTTGATCTCGAGACCAACATCGGACAGCGCCTGCAAACCGCCGAAGCGTTTGTTCACGCCTTTGACGGACAGTCGAATGTTATCGCTCATATTTATTCTCCCAGTCCGTTAGGCCCGCACCGGCTTCTTGCCGTTACGCTTCGACAGTTTCGCGATCTTGTCTTCATGCTTGGGCGACGGCCACAAGCCTTCGGAGCGGTACAGCATGATCAGCACCATGGCGAGTGCGTAGACCAGCTGACGGATCACTTCCGTATCGACGATTTCGTGGCCGAAGATCATGTTCTGCAGCGGACCCATCGTCGAGCGCAGGAATTCCGGCAGCACCGCGAGCAGCACCGCGCCGAGAATCACGCCCGGGATGTGGCCCATACCGCCCAGCACCACGCACGCCAGCACCACGATCGATTCCGGCAGCGTGAACGATTCCGGCGACACGAAGCCCTGGAACGAACCGAACATCGCGCCCGACAGGCCGCCGAACGACGCGCCCATCGCGAAAGCCAGCAGCTTCACGTTACGGGTGTTGATGCCCATTGCCTTGGCGGCGATTTCGTCTTCGCGGATCGCGGCCCATGCACGGCCGATACGCGAGTGCTGCAAACGCGTACACACCCAGATCACCAGCAGCGCGGCGAGCACGAACAGGTAGTAGTACGAGTAGACCGACGGGAACTGGAAGCCGAACAGCGAGTGCGTCTGCGCGAGGCTGAAGTCGCCCACGTGCACCGGGTCGATCGCCGTGATCCCCTTCGGGCCGTTGGTGATGTTCACCGGACGGTCGAGGTTGTTCAGGAAGATCCGCACGATTTCCCCGAAGCCCAACGTCACAATGGCGAGGTAGTCGCCCCGCAGACGCAGCGTCGGTGCGCCGAGAATCACGCCGAAGAACGCGGCAACCGCCATCGCACAAGGCACGATGATGAGGAACGGCACATGCAGGCCATTCGGCGCGAGATGCGCGATCCACTCGAACTGCGACGCCAGGTGCGGTGAGCTCAGCAACGCGGACGTATAGGCGCCGACCGCGTAGAACGCGATGTAGCCCAGGTCGAGCAGGCCGGCGAAGCCGACCACCACATTGAGGCCGAGCGCGAGCATCACGTACAGCATCGCGAAGTCGAGCACGCGGACCCAGTAGTTGCCGCCTGCCGTGCCGATGATCATCGGCGCCGCGATCACGAAGATCGCGGTGATGATGCCCACCGTCAGCGTCTTGGTGAGGTTCTTCTCAGGGATGAGCGTCGTGGACGGCTCGATCGGTTGAATTGAGGTCATGTTTGCTTTCTCCCAGGATCAGGCGCGATCCGCAACGCGTTCGCCGAGCAGGCCCGACGGACGGAACACCAGCACGATGATCAGCACGATAAAGGCGAACACGTCCTGATAGTTACTACCGAACACACCGCCGGTGAGGTTGCCGATATAGCCGGCGCCAAGCTGTTCGATCAGGCCTAGAATCACGCCGCCGACCATCGCGCCGCCGAGATTGCCGATACCGCCGAGCACCGCCGCGGTAAAGGCCTTCAGGCCGGGGATGAAGCCCATATAGAAGTGTGCGTTGCCGTATTCCGACGCGATCATCACGCCGGCCAGAGCGGCAAGCGCCGAGCCGATCATGAAGGTGGCCGAGATCACGAAGTTCGGGTTCACGCCCATCAGCGACGCGTTACCCGGGTTCTCGGCGATCGCCCGCATCGCACGGCCGAGCTTGGTCTTGTGAACCAGCAGCAGCAGGCCGCCCATCACGAGGAACGCCACCACGATGATCACGATTTCGGTCATCGAGATCACGGCGCCAGGCGTCGTGTCCGTGGCCTTGATCACGTTCAGCGGGTCGGTGGGCAACAGCTGCGGGAACGGCAGCGGATTGCGCGACCAGATCATCATGGCCAGCGTCTGCAGCAGGATCGACACGCCGATCGCCGTGATCAGCGGGGCGAGACGCGGTGCTTTACGCAACGGCCGGTAGGCCACGCGCTCGATCGTGTAACCGACCGCCGCGCACACAATGGCCGCGATGATCAGTGCGATGACGAGCGTCGGCACATTGCCGAGGCCGGGGAAGTGGTTCTGCAGCACGCCTATGGCTGAGAGCGCAACCATCGCGCCCACCATCAACACATCGCCGTGAGCGAAGTTGATGATGCCCAGAATGCCGTAAACCATCGTATAGCCCAGTGCGATGATGGCGTAAACGCTGCCAAGCACCAGCCCGTTGAGAACCTGCTGGATGAAGATATCCATTTAATGCTCCTTAGCCCGTGCGACTGGATTCGCGTTCTTCATCAGCCGGTGGGCGGTGATGCGGTACGCCAATCTCAACGGCACTGCGGGTACTGATGTAAAAGACCGGTAAGGGTTATCCGCTGCCGGTTCGCCTTGGCGACTGGATGACAGTCGCGGGCTCGCCTTGGGCGGATGCAAAAACGGCACCGTTGGGTGGTTTCGGTGCCGTCAGGCTGAACGTCCCGTCATCACATCTTCACGACGTCGAGGACCGTTTTTTTACCGTCCTTGAAGTCGTAAAGCGTAATGGCGCCCTCTTTCAAATCACCCTTGTCGTCGAACGCGATGTGACCGATTAACCCGTTGTAATCAGTCGACGGCATCGCAGCCAGCACCTTGGGCGCCTCGATCGAATTAGCGCGCTTCATTGCATCGACAATCACGTACACAGCGTCATACGTGAACGGTGCGTAAATCTGCACCGGTGTGTGGAAGCGGTCCTCGTACTTCTTTTCGAAGTCCGCTCCCTTGTCCATCTTCGAAAGCGCGAGGCCCGCTTCCGAACAGACCAGGTTTTGCACAGCGGTTCCCGCCAGCTCACCCACCTTGTCGGTACACACACCGTCGCCGCCAAGGATTTTTGCCCTGATACCGAGCGCTGCCGCCTGCTTCGTGAACGGCCCGCCCGTCGCGTCCATGCCGCCGAACATGATCACGTCCGGCTGAACACTCTTGATCTTTGTGAGGATGGCCCGGAAATCCGTGGCCCGGTCGTTCGTCGCTTCCCGCGCGACGATCTTCGCTCCGCTCGCCTGTACGGTCTTCGCGAATTCGTCCGCGAGCCCCTTACCGTAGGCGGTTGCATCGTCCACTACCGCGATGCGTTTGGCGCCCAACGCCTTCGTGGCGTAATCGGCGAGCGCCGGACCTTGCTGCGCGTCGGTGGCGACGACCCGGTAGGTCGTCTTGAAACCCTGCTGCGTGTACGCCGGATTCGTCGACGACGGCGAGATCTGCACGATGCTGGCATCGCTATAGATCTTCGAAGCCGGAATCGACACGCCCGAATTCAGGTGACCGACCACCGCCACCACATGATCGTCGACCAGCTTTTGCGCGACCGCCGTGCCCGTTTTAGGGTCCGCGGCGTCGTCTTGCGCATCCAGCACCAACTGGATCTTGTGGCCGTCAATGGTCAAACCCTGAGTATTGATTTCCTCGACCGCCAGACGCGCGCCGTTTTCGTTGTCCTTACCGAGATGCGCAATCCCGCCCGTCAAAGGGGCCGCATGACCGATCTTCACGATAGTCGCTTCAATAGCGGGTGCCGATACCGCCTTCGCCGCCGATGCACCCGCTCCCGCCTCGCCATCCTGTTTCTTGCCGCACGCAGTCAACAACACGACCGCGGCCGCGATGGACACGGCGTAAGCAAACTTGACTCGCATTAAGTAGGTCTCCTGCGCCTTGCAAAATCTATTGTTCGGGGACCCTAAGGCCTTGAGAACGCGCGCATTGTAACTCCAATTTTGCGACGGGCAATATTGTTGAACCGGTGGGGTTTTCCTGCATTGCAACCTTATTTTGAGAACGAAACCCACTAAAAGGCGCAACCCGGTTGCGACTGTTTTTCGTGCATCAGTTGCACCATCGTCGCACCCAATGGCATCAAGTGTTGCGGCGAATTTCCTGCACGCCCGATTTCACCGAGCCTCGCGTTAGGTATTACGTTTCTACCGATATCGAGATACACGCACTATCTTAGTGCGTCAAAAAAACACGTAGTCCGTTTGCCCCCTATAAAACGGGGCCGCATCACAGTTAAAGGTATAAAAATTCGGATCACATTTCAAAGAAATTTGTGTGAGAGGACACCAAAACAGGCTGAAACCGATGATCTGACACCTTTATTCTTGCCTGCTGTCTGAGGTTCGGACATAAAAAAAGCGCGCCCTTGGGCGCGCTTTTCTTTCAGCAGTCAGCGGATTGTCAGGCTGGCAGACCCAAACCACGCGGCAGCGGAAATGCGATGTTCTCCTCGATGCCTTCCAGCGCGCGCACGTTGCGCACGCCGAGCTCACGCAGACGGGCGATCACCGCCTGCGCCAGCACCTCCGGCGCCGAGGCGCCAGCCGTGACACCAATGCGGCGTTTGCCTTCGACCCACACCGGATCGATCTGATCGGGCGAGTCCACCATATAAGCAGGCACACCGAGCTTTTCGGCCAACTCGCGCAGCCGGTTGGAATTCGAGCTATTCGGGCTGCCCACCACGATCACGACGTCGCACTGCGGCGCCATGAACTTCACCGCATCCTGGCGGTTTTGCGTGGCGTAGCAGATATCCTGCTTTTTCGGTTCGCGGATGGACGGGTATTTGGCCTTCAAGGCGTTGATGATCTGCGCGGCGTCGTCAACCGACAGGGTGGTTTGCGTAACGAAGGCGATCCGCTCGGGATCGGCCAACTGCAACGCCTGCACGTCTTCGATGTCTTCCACCAGATGCATGCCCTCGCCCGCCTGGCCCATCGTGCCTTCCACTTCAGGATGACCCTTGTGGCCGATCATGACGATGTCGAAACCGTCCTGGCGCATCTTCGCGACTTCGATATGCACCTTGGTAACGAGCGGACACGTAGCGTCGTACACACGCAGCCCGCGAGTCTCGGCCTCGGAACGCACAGCCTTCGACACGCCATGCGCGCTGAAAATGACCGTATTGCCGGCCGGCACTTCTTCCAGCCGCTCAATGAAGATCGCACCCTTCTTGCGCAGATCCTCGACTACATAGGCGTTATGGACGATTTCATGACGCACGTAGATCGGCGAGCCATGCAGCTTGATAGCCCGCTCGACGATCTCGATCGCCCGGTCGACGCCGGCGCAGAACCCGCGCGGCTGCGCCAGCAGGATCTCGGTTTCAGCAAGAGTCGTGTCCGTGATGCTCATGTTTACAGAATCCCGATGATTTTCACTTCGAACGCCAGCGTCTGGCCGGCAAGCGGGTGGTTGAAATCGAACAGGGCCGACGTTTCGCCGACTTCTTTCAGGACGCCCGCGTAACGACCGCCACCCGGCGCGTTGAATTCGACCAGATCACCCGGCGAAAAATCCTCGCCGATCATGCTGTTTTCTCGCAGCGTGGCGAGCGAAACGCGCTGGATCAATTCCGGATTGCGGGGACCGAACGCCTGGTCCGGCGCTAGCTGAAAGGTCGAATGGTGGCCCACCTTCAAACCCAGCAGAATGTCTTCCAGCGGCGGCGCCAGCTGGCCGGCGCCGAGCAGCAGCGTGGCCGGCTTGTCGCTGAAGGTACTGATGACTTCGGCGCCATCGGCAAGGGAAAGCCGGTAGTGAAGCGTCACATGTGAACCGGGTTTCACTTCGGAAATGTCGATGATGCTCATGCAATGCTCGCTCAGTCGAAGCGCGCTGCACGCGTGCGCCGCTGGCGCAGTCGACGCGTGTGGCAAACCGTCGGGGTGCCTTGCGCAAAGCGCCTATTGTAAGCCACATAGCGGGCGGCGGCTTGCGCGCGTCGCGCGCATTGCCGCGCGGCCGCAGCGCAGGGCCATGCCCCAAACCCCAAGCGGAGGACACTATATATATGGCAGATCACGCCACCCTGATTGACGATGCACCCGTTGTCACGACCGCACACAACCCCGAACTGCCCGCCCCGGAGGCTTGCGGCGCGCCTGCGGCGAGGCCGCTAGTGCGAGGTAAATGGCTTAAAAACGACATGCCGCGCGAGCGGCTGATCGAACAGGGGCCCGGCGTGCTGTCGGATACCGAAATGATCGTGCTGATACTGGGCTCGGGACTGCCGGGCCACGACGTTTTCAATGTCGCGCGTGCGTTGCTGGACCGCTTCGGCTCGCTGCGCGCGATGCTCGATGCGACCTACACGGACTTCGACGGCCTGCGCGGCATTGGCCCGGCGAAAAAAGCACAGCTGCTCGCCATCATGGAAATGGCGCGACGCTCGCTAGTCGGTAAAATGCGCACGCGCTCGCTGATGAATTCGCCCGAAGCCGTGGAAAGCTACCTGCGCCTGCTGATCGGTGGCCGTGCGCAGGAGGTTTTCGTGTCGCTTTTTCTCGACGCCCGGCATCGGCTGATTCGCTGCGAAGAAAGCGCCCAGGGCACGCTCACGCGCATGGCGGTGTATCCGCGAGAAATCGTGAGGCGCGCACTGTGCCTGAATGCGGCCAGCCTGATCGTCGCGCATAATCACCCCTCGGGCGCCGTCCAGCCAAGCGCAAGCGACTGCCGGTTGACGCACACACTGCGCGACGCCCTCACGCTGATCGATGTGCAACTGGTCGATCATCTGGTGATCGGCGCCGACAGTGTCTACTCCTTCGCCCGTGCTGGCTGGCCGTGACACGGCGCGAACCGGGTCGCGCAGAGGTCGCGCCATATGCGGCATCGCAAATAAGGTTTGATTTTGCGGCTTTTTTTCTGCTAGAATTCCGGTTTGCCTATTTCCAACCCCCTGTTCCGAAGCCACCAAGGCGTTCCGGAAAGGAAACGTGTCTAAAGTTGTATCAACAACTCGGCGCGGCTCTTTTCGGGAAACTTTCACGGCGTTCGAACTCAGAATTAGCGTATTAGGAGTGCTCTCATGGCACGCGTATGCCAAGTAACTGGGAAAGCGCCGATGAGCGGCAACAACGTTTCCCACGCGAACAACAAAACCAAGCGCCGGTTCCTGCCGAACCTGCAAAACCGCCGTATTTGGGTGGAAAGCGAAAACCGTTGGGTGCGTCTGCGCGTTTCGAACGCCGGCCTGCGCCTGATCGACAAGAACGGTATCGACGCTGTGCTCGCAGATCTGCGCGCACGCGGTGAAGCCTAAGGAGTAAATCATGGCGAAAGGCGCACGCGACAAGATCAAGTTGGAATCGACCGCAGGCACGGGTCACTTCTACACGACGACGAAGAACAAACGCAACATGCCGGAAAAGATGCTGATCAAGAAGTTTGATCCGGTCGTCCGTAAGCACGTTGAGTACAAGGAAACCAAGATCAAGTAAGTCTTGGCTCCTGCCTGACGAAGGCAAAAGACATGCAGAAAAGCCTCGCACTCGTGCGAGGCTTTTTTGTTTTTGGCTGCCGTCTTTGTTCTGGTCTTTGCGTTGCCGCATCTCCATTTGCGTCGCCGTCTCTCCATATTCTCCCACGCGAACAGTCTTATGCCGTTCGGCCAGCTTTCCCTCGTCCGTCGCGGCGCGTATCCTTTCTCGTTTTAGCGGCGAGCGAATCGCACGCCGTCAACGCAAAACGAAAGACGGAGATGTAGGCAATGGAATTCGATGTGGCGATTGTCGGTAGCGGTCTGGCTGGGTTGAGCGTGGCGCTCAATCTTGCGCAGAACCGGCGCGTTGCAGTGGTCGCCAAGCGATCGATGACCGAAGGCGCGAGCGACTGGGCGCAGGGCGGCATCGCGGCGGTTCTGGACTCGGCGGACAGCATTGAGAATCACGTCAGCGATACGCTGATCGCCGGTGGCGGCCTGTGCGACGAGGCGGCAACGCGCTTTATCGTCGAACATGGGCGTGCCGCGATCGAATGGCTAATCGCGCAAGGCGTACCGTTCACCAAAGACGACGCCGCCGAGCTCGGTTTCCACCTCACGCGCGAAGGCGGCCATAGCCATCGCCGGATCATTCATGCAGCAGACGCCACGGGCCATGCGGTAGTGGCCACGCTCAGCGAGCGGGTGCGCCGTCATCCGAACATCACGCTGCTCGAAGATCACTACGCAATCGACCTCATCACGTCCGACCGCCTCGGTTTGCCAGGACGGCGCTGTCACGGCCTTTACGCGCTCGATCTGCAAAGCGGCCGCACCGTCACGATCGAGGCGCCGCATACCGTGCTCGCCACTGGCGGCGCCGGCAAGGTGTATCTCTACACCACGAATCCCGACACCGCAACCGGCGACGGCATTGCGATGGCGTGGCGGGCCGGTTGCCGCGTGTCGAATATGGAGTTCATCCAGTTCCATCCGACCTGCCTGTTTCATCCATATGCGAAGTCGTTTCTGATTTCGGAAGCAGTACGCGGCGAAGGCGGCATTCTCAAACTGCCGGACGGCACGCGCTTCATGCCGAACCACGACGAACGCGCCGAACTCGCGCCGCGCGATATCGTCGCGCGGGCGATCGACTTCGAAATCAAGAAGCGTGGCATTGATTGCGTGTATCTGGACATCAGCCATCAACCGCCGGAATTCCTGCGTGAACACTTCCCGACAATTCTGGCGCGCTGCCTGGAATTCGGCATCGACATCACCAAGGAAGCGATTCCGGTCGTGCCGGCCGCGCACTACACGTGCGGCGGCGTCGTAACCGATCTGGCAGGACGCACTGACCTGGCCGGGCTCTACGCGGTCGGCGAAACGTCGTGCACGGGCCTGCATGGCGCGAACCGGCTTGCCAGTAATTCGCTGCTGGAGTGCCTCGTGATCGGACGCTCCGCAGCACAGGCTATCGAAGAAGAAGGTTTTAGCGCCGCCGTCCATGCGCCGCTGCCGGATTGGGACGAGAGCCGCGTGTCCGATCCCGACGAAGAAGTCGTGGTCGCGCACAACTGGGACGAACTGCGCCGGCTGATGTGGAATTACGTCGGCATCGTACGGACCGACAAGCGCCTCGCACGAGCCAAGCACCGGCTCGCCCTGCTGCGTGACGAGATCCACGAGTATTACGCGAACTTCAAGGTGAGCCGCGACCTGCTCGAATTGCGCAATCTGGTCGATGTAGCGTCGCTGATCGTCGAGGGCGCGCGTTCGCGGCGTGAGAGCCGCGGCTTGCACTTCAGCCGTGACTGGCCGGCGACATTGCCCAAGGCGCTGCCGACGGTGCTCTCGCCGGAGCATGTCCGCAACCGCAACGTGTGACTGGGGTGAGCTGAAACGAAAAGGCCATCGCCGGGGTGATGCGGCGATGGCCTTTTTGCGATTCTCTACAACCGGCTGCGTTCGAACGTCAGACGATCCGCATCGAGTAATCCGTTGCGCGCACGTCTTTGGTCAGCGCGCCGATCGACACACGATCAACACCGGTTTCCGCAATCGTGCGCACCGTATCGAAGTTCACACCGCCCGACACCTCCAGCACCGCTCGCCCTGCCGTAATGCGCACTGCTTCGCGCATCGCATCGAACGAAAAATTGTCCAGCAGAATGGATTGCGCGAGATGCGACAGCGCAATTTCCAGTTGCGCGAGCGTCTCGACTTCGATCTGGATCGACACGCCGGCATTCAGAGCCAGCGCCGCGTCCATGGCCGCGCCCACGCCGCCAGCCGCGGCAATGTGGTTTTCCTTGATGAGAATGCCGTCGTACAGCGCGAGACGTTGATTCGCCCCGCCGCCCACGCGAACCGCGTATTTCTGCGCGAGCCGCAAGCCCGGCAACGTCTTGCGCGTATCGAGTACGCGCGTTCGCGTGTGAGCGATGGCGTCGACATAACGGCGTGTCGCGCTTGCCACGCCCGAGAGCAATTGCAGAAAGTTCAGCGCGTTGCGTTCCGCCGTCAACAACGCGCGCACGGGTCCGCGCATTTCACAGACCGTTGTATCGGCCTTCATGGCGTCGCCTTCACGATAGCGCCACTGGACTTCGATACGCGGATCGACCTGGCGCATCACCGCGTTGAACCACGGCACGCCGCATAGCACCGCATCCTCACGCACGATGATGCGCGCGTCGCGCACTTCTTCCGCGGGAACGAGCCGGCCCGTCTGGTCGCCCGCGCCGACGTCTTCGGCCAGTGCATCGGCGACGTTGCGCGCCAATGCGGCCTCGAATGCCGCACCGTACTGCGCCTGAATTTCAGCGAACAGCGGCGACACCGCGTCGACTTGATTGCGCTCAACCGCCCCCATTACGCTGCTCCCACATTCGAATACAGTTGGGTGTCGCGTGCAAGATCGCCGCTCGCCTGCACGCGCTTCTTGTGACGCGCCGCGAAGTCCAGCATCCGGTCGATCGGCAAACGCGCCCGCTCGCCGATCGCACGATCGACGAAAATCTCGTTGTGCCCGCGCTCGAGCACATCGGCCAGATTGGCGAGACCATTCATCGCCATCCACGGGCAGTGCGCGCAACTCTTGCAGGTCGCGCTATTGCCGGCGGTCGGCGCGGCAATCAAGGTCTTGCCGGGCGCGGCGAGCTGCATTTTGTGCAGGATGCCGAGATCGGTCGCTACGATGAAATGCGTCGCGTCGAGTTTCTGCGCGGCGTCGATCAACTGCGTGGTCGAGCCGACCACATCCGCCTGCGCAACGACGTTGGCTGGCGACTCCGGGTGGACCAACACTTTCGCGCCCGGATATTCGGCGCGCAGCAAATCGAGTTCGATGCCCTTGAATTCGTCGTGCACCAGACACGAACCTTGCCATAGCAGCATGTCCGCGCCAGTCTTGTTCTGGATATAACTGCCGAGGTGGCGGTCTGGCGCCCAGATGATCTTTTCGCCGCGCGCGTGCAGATCGGCAACGATCTCCAGCCCGATCGACGACGTCACCATCCAGTCAGCGCGCGCCTTCACGGCAGCGCTCGTGTTCGCATAGACGACCACGGTGCGATCCGGGTGCGCGTCGCAAAAAGCCGAGAATTCATCGACCGGACAGCCCAGATCGAGCGAGCAGGTCGCATCCAGGTCCGGCATCAGAATGCGCTTATCCGGACTCAGAATTTTCGCCGTCTCGCCCATGAATCGCACACCCGCGACGACGAGCGTTTGCGCCTCATGATCACGCCCGAAGCGCGCCATCTCCAGCGAGTCGGCCACGCAGCCGCCGGTCTCGTCGGCAAGCTCCTGTAATTCCGCGTCGACATAATAGTGCGCGACAAGCACCGCTTTCTCGCGCTCGAGCAATGCGCGGATGCGTGCCTTCAGCGCCACCTTCTGTTCCGCCGACGGCATGTCGGGCACCTTCGCCCACGCCTGCCCGATTCCGCAGGTTGTGCCCTGCGCCTGCGGCCGGTCGTATTCGACGGTCCTGATCGCCTGCTGATCCATGATCTCCTCTGCCTTCGCTCTGCCGCCGCGGACTATCAATCGCGTGTCGTTGCAGTTTCCGCGGCCCAAAAAGCAAAACCCCGCCAACGCGGGGTTTTGTGACGTACTGAGATTTTAATGGATTTCGCTATCAGGCATAACGACGCAATCTCATCGCGAACTCTTGCAGCGCTTTAATGCCGCTTTGCTCAGCGCGATGACACCAGTCCTGCAACTGGATCAGCAACTGATCGCGCGATGCATTGGAGCGTTCCCACATGGCGGCCAACTCATTGCGCATGTCGATATACGTCTTGAGTTTCTGGCTGCTCGCGAAAATTTGCGGCAGTTGGCGCTTCTGCGGTTCGTCGAGACCGGCTTCTTCCTTGTGGAACCAGCTACGCGCACCGCGCATGAGCTGATATTTTTCACGCGCACCGACTTCCTTCAAATGCGCCAGCTCCTGACGATAGGCGCGCTTGAGCGCCTTGCCGTAACGCGCCATGACTTCGTAGCGGTTGGCCAGCACGGCTTGCAGCGTGTCCTGATCGAGCACCAGCTTACCCGTGGTCAGGCGCGGCGTAGGCGCAACCTTCTTCACCTTGGCCAGACGGAACGCCGACAGGATACGGATGTACATCCAGCCGATATCGAACTCATACCATTTGTTCGACAGCTTGGCCGACGTCGCATACGTGTGATGATTGTTATGCAGCTCTTCACCGCCAATGATGATGCCCCACGGGAAAATGTTGGTGCTGGCATCCGACGAATTGAAGTTGCGGTAACCCCAGAAGTGCGCCAGGCCATTGACCACGCCGGCAGCCCAGAACGGGATCCAAACCATTTGCACGGCCCAGATCGTCAGACCGACGACGCCGAACAACGCGACGTTCAGCACCATCATCAGGCTTACGCCGAGGATCGGGTACTTGGTGTAGACGTTACGCTCCATCCAGTCGTTCGGCGTGCCGTGACTGAACTTGCGCATCGTTTCTTCGTTTTTCGCTTCGGTGCGATACAGTTCCGCGCCTTCGAGCAGCACCTTCCAGATGCCGCGCGTTTGCGGGCTGTGCGGATCTTCTTCCGTCTCGCATTTGGCGTGATGCTTACGGTGAATCGCAGCCCATTGGCCGGTCAACATGCCCGTGGTCATCCACAGCCAGAAACGGAAAAAATGACTGACGACCGGATGCAGCTCCAGCGCGCGGTGCGCCTGGCAGCGATGCAGATAGACCGTCACGCCGATGATCGTGATGTGCGTCGCGACCAGCGTGTACAGCACGAGTTGCCACCACGAGAAGTGCAACACACCGTGGGCAAGAAAATCGAGCAAAGAATTCAACAAGGCAATTTACCTGTGGAACGAGAGGTACGAGATACACGCAAATTGCGCGTGTCAAGAAAGTGAAAGCATACAGCGGGATTGGACGTTATTCTACTGGAACCGTTCCAAGTGTTTGTAACAAATAGGGATTTTTTGTGCAGCATCAACAGAAGCCGCGCCCCCAAGGTCTCTCCGGGACCCGGCGGCGCGCTCGAAGTGCCCGTCAGTAGGTGCTGCCCGCCTGATCGACCGATGGGGCGGTCATTGTTACCGGATGCGGCATGCCGTCGCGCACGCTGCCGACGATTCGCACTTCGCGCTGAGCGAACGGAATCGAGATGTCGTGCTCGGAGAACAGGCGCCAAATATTGCGATTGATGGCCGAGCGCACGCCCGAGGTCCCGGTGGCAGCGTCCTCGATCCAGAAACCCAGTTCGAGGTTGATGCCGTCCGCGCCGAAACTCGCCAGATACGGGGTCGGCGCCGGCTCCTGCAGCACCCGCGGCACGTCGGCGGCGGCCTGCGCGAGCAGCGCCATGGCCTGCTCGACATTGCACGTGTACGCGACCTGCACGGCCACCTTCGCGTAGCCGCGCGTCAGATATGACGACTGGTTCTGCACCACGTCGGTAATCAGTTTCTCGTTCGGGATCAAGGTTTCGATGCCGTCGAGCCCACGCACCACGGTGTAGCGTGTGCGGATCTGCGTGACCATGCCCTGCAGACCGCTCACGTTGATCGTGTCGCCAATGCGCAGGGACCGGTCGATCAGGATGATGAATCCCGACACGTAGTTGCTGGCGATCTTCTGCAGACCGAAGCCCAGCCCAACACCCAGCGCGCCGCCGAACACGCCCAGCACGGTAATATCGATGCCGACCAGCGACAGACTGATCAGCACAGCCGCCAGCACGAACGCCGCCCGGCCCACGCGCGCCACCACCACTTTCAGATTGGCGTCGAGCGTTTTCGAGCGCATCAGGCGGTCTTCGAACGCGGATCCGAGCCACATCGCCACGATCATCGTCACGCATACCCACAGCAGGCCCGTGATGAGCGAGAGCAGCGTCATGTGCGCGTTGGCGACGCGGAACTGAACGCTCCCCATCCACGCAATCACGTCGTCCTGGATGCCGATGACGGTCAGCACCATGCCGAGCCACACGATCAGCGAGACGATCTTCTCGACGAGGAACAGCCAAGGGTGAGTCTCGCCGTCATGGCTGAAAACCCGCCGCGCGAAGAAAAACACAATGTAAATCAAGCCGATGCCGAACAGCGGCACCAGGGCCAGATCGAGCAGCGCAGTGTGCATGAACTGCCCGGTGATCGATCGCGCGAGCCAGACGAGGCTCGCACCAATCAACGGAAAAAAGGCGCGGTTCAGGCTTTCCGCGCCGAAGCGCAAGGTCTGGTAACGCGTCTGACGACGCAGATCCAGCGCGCGGCGTAGCAGGCGGGCGAGCAGCCACGCGATTGCCAGCGTCCCGAGCAGGACGCCGACTTGCCACAGCATGACCGGCTGACCGAAGTCGCGCGCGAGGTCGCTGAACATATGAGGAAAAAGACGGTTTTGCATGATGTCGCTGAACTCGCCGACGCCCTGCCGGGTTAAGGAAACGAACCCGCGAGCGCCGGCAAAAGCCTCTTGCTTAGCTCTGGCGTTCCAGCACGGCGGCAAAGAAACCGTCCGTTGCGTGGCGGTGCGGCCACATGGAAAGGTAATCGCCCATTTCCAGATCGATGCGCTGCTCGGCCAGCACGTCGCGCGCGGGCACCAGAGCGAAATCCGGATGATCGGCGAGGAACTGCTGCACCACCGCTTCGTTTTCGGCTTCCAGAATCGAGCAGGTCGCGTAGACCAGGCGGCCGCCCTTCTTCACCAGCCGGGCGGCGCTCGCCAGGATCGACGCCTGCTTTGGCGCCAGCTCGGCCACCGATTCCGGCGACTGGCGCCACTTCAGGTCGGGGTTGCGGCGCAGCGTGCCGAGGCCGCTGCACGGCGCGTCGACCAGCACGCGGTCGATCTTGCCCGCAAGACGCTTGATCTTGGCGTCGTGTTCGCTGTCGATCAGCACGGGGTTCACATTCGACAAGCCGCTGCGCGCGAGGCGCGGCTTGAGCTTGGCGAGACGCCGCTCGGAAATATCGAACGCATAGAGCCGCCCTGTGGAGCGCATCGCCGCGCCCAGCGCGAGCGTCTTGCCGCCCGCGCCCGCGCAGAAGTCGACGATCATCTCGCCGCGTTTGGGCGCGACCAGCGAGCACAGCAGCTGGCTGCCTTCGTCCTGCACTTCGACCCAGCCATGCTGGAACGCGTCGAGCTTGGTGAGCGGCGGCTTGCCGACCACGCGCACGCCGAATGGTGCGAACGGCGTCGGGCCGGCCTCGATACCGGCCTTCGACAACGCGTTCAGCACGTCGTCGCGGCTCGCCTTGATCGGGTTCGAGCGCAGATCCAGCGGCGCCGGATAGTTCAGCGCCGCGGCCAGTTGCGCCAGCTCATCGGGTTCGAAACGCTTGCTGAGCGCCTGATAGATCCAGTCGGGCAGATTCAGGCGAATCCGCAGCGGCAGGCTTTCAGGGTCGATCTTCGCGACGTGTTCGAGCCATTTCGACTCGGACTCGGACACGAAAGGCTTGAGCGCTGTGCGCCCCGCCGTCTGCATCAGGCCGAGCAAAGCCATACGGCGCGCCGGGCTGCCGGCGCCGCTTTCGGCCAGATGCGCGAATTCCATCCGGCGGCGCAGCACCGCGAAAACCGCCTCGGCGATCACGCCGCGTTCGCCGTGCCCGAGCTTCGGGTGAGCACGGAAGAAGCGGCTCGTGGTGGCGTCGGCCGGGCCGGTGAATTTCAGGACTTCAGCCAACAAAGTCTCAGTTTGTCCAATCAGAAAACCATGCAATCTCATGCGCCCTCTCCGGCGGTGTGACCGGCAAAGAGCCATTGCGGCTCCGGCGGCGTAAGCGTGACACGCAGGCCGTTCAGAGCAAGGCGCCCTTCGACGAACCAACGCACCGCGCGTGGATAAATGATGTGTTCGGTTGCCAGCACGCGTTCGGCGAGCGTGGCGGGGGTATCGCCCGTCTCGACGGGAACCGCCGACTGCACGACGATCGGCCCGTGATCCAGTTGCGACGTGACAAAATGCACGGACGCGCCGTGCAGCCGCACGCCAGCGTCGAGCGCCTGCTGATGGGTTTTCAGACCCGGAAAGCTCGGCAGCAGCGACGGATGCACATTCAGCATGCGCCCGGCGTAGCGGTCGACGAAACCGGCTGTCAGCACGCGCATGAAACCGGCGAGCACCACCAGATCGGGCGCGAAGCTGTCGATTTGCTGGGCCAGCTCGGCGTCGAAGCTGTCGCGATCGGGAAACTGGCGGTGGTCGACCACCGCCGTGGCAATGCCGTGCGACGCCGCGAACGCAAGGCCCGCGGCATCAGGACGGTTGGCAATCACGGCGGCGACTTGTGCGGGCCAAGCCTCGTCCGAGCAGGCTCGAACGATGGCTTCCATGTTGCTTCCCCGTCCGGAAATCAGGATGACGAGTTTTTTCATCCGCGGATTTTATCATTCGGGGACACCGAAACCGTGACGCGCCGCCGTCCACTGCGCTGAACGTTTATAATCGTTTGTTTTGCGGCACCCCGGCCGCGTCACCTCAAACCCGCTATCGTGAGAGTCTTCCGCGGTCTTCCCAATGCTGAAAGCCGTGCGCCCTGCGCACTGACCATCGGCAACTTCGACGGTGTCCACCGCGGCCATCAGGCTTTGCTCGCCCATGTGCGGGCGGCTGCCGATGCGCGCGGCCTGCCCGTCTGCGTGATGACCTTCGAACCGCACCCGCGCGAATTCTTCAACCCGGCGGGCGCGCCGCCGCGTATCGCCATGCTGCGCGACAAGCTCGAGGCACTGCGCACCAACGGCGTCGACCGGGTGGTGGTCGAGCACTTCAATCACACGTTCGCGAGCCAGTCGCCGGACGCGTTCGTCGAGCGGATCATCGTCAACGGGCTGCATGCGCGCTGGGTGATGATCGGCGACGACTTCCGCTACGGCGCAAAACGCGCTGGCGACTTCGCGTCGCTCAAGGCCGCGGGGCAGCAACACGGTTTCGAAGTCGAACAGATGGCCACGGTGGCCGATCCGTCGGGCGCGCGCATTTCCAGCTCGGGCGTACGCGCGTCGCTGGTAGCGGGCGACCTCGACTCGGCGCGCGCCGCGCTGGGCCGTGACTATGTGATCAGCGGCCACGTCGTGCACGGCATGAAGCTCGGCCGCGATCTCGGCTTCCCCACGCTGAACCTGGCGATCGCCCACAAGCGCCCGGCGCTCATGGGCATTTTCGTGGTGCGCGTGCATGGCGTGGCGGACGAACCGCTGCCGGGCGTCGCGAGTCTCGGCCTGCGTCCCACGGTCGACGATTCCGGCCGCGTGCTGCTCGAAGTCCATCTGCTCGACTGGCATGGCGACGCTTATGGCAAACTCGTGCGCGTCGAATTTCTGAAGAAGCTGCGCGACGAGGAAAAGTACGTCGACCTCGAAACGCTGACCGCTGCCATCAAGCGCGACGTCGTCAACGCCCGCGCGTGGTTCGCGGCCGTCGGCGCGGGCACGCCGGGCAGCCGTTCTACCGGCTTCGCCACCTCGGCCACTGACCGAATTAGATAGCCGCCGCGGTACCCGCGGGCGCACCGAGTGCCCAGGGTACCCTCGCCGCGCGCATCGAAGGGCGTCCGTGAATCACGCGACATGCCTGCCGGGCGCGCCCAACGCCCTCGCGCATCGTGCGCATTCCGCGCCTTGGCGCGCATAGAAAGAATTCACCGCGACCTCATCATGAGCAACAAGAAAGCCGATTCGAAACCGCAGTCACGCTACCCGGTCAACCTGCTCGACACGCCGTTCCCGATGCGCGGCGACCTCCCCAAGCGCGAGCCGCAATGGGTCAAGGAATGGCAGGAGCGCAAGGTCTACGAGAAGATCCGTGCCGCCAGCAAGGGCCGCAAGAAGTTCATCCTGCACGACGGCCCACCGTATGCGAACGGCGACATCCACCTCGGCCACGCGGTGAACAAGATCCTGAAGGACATGATCGTCAAGGCGCGCAATCTGGCGGGCTTCGACGCGGTCTACGTGCCGGGCTGGGACTGCCACGGCATGCCGATCGAAATCCAGATCGAAAAGCAGTTCGGCAAGTCGCTGCCGGCCGCTGAAGTCATGCAGAAGGCGCGTGCCTACGCGACCGAGCAGATCGAGAAGCAGAAGGTCGGCTTCCGGCGTCTGGGCGTGCTCGGCGACTGGGACAATCCGTACAAGACCATGAACTTCACGAACGAAGCCGGCGAAATCCGCGCGCTCGCGAAGATCATGGAAAAAGGCTACGTGTTCCGCGGCCTGAAGCCGGTGAACTGGTGTTTCGACTGCGGCTCGGCGCTCGCCGAAGCGGAAGTCGAGTACAAAGACAAGACCGATCCGACCATCGACGTGCTATTCAGCTTCGCCGAGCCGGAAAAGACCGCGCAAGCGTTCGGCCTGAACGCGCTGCCGCGCAACGAAGGCGGCATCGTGATCTGGACCACCACGCCGTGGACCATCCCCGCGAACCAGGCGCTGAACCTGCATCCGGAAATCGTCTACGCGCTGGTCGACACGCCGCGCGGCCTGCTGATCCTCGCCGAGGAGCGCGTTGAAGCCTGCCTGAAACTGTATGGGCTGGAAGGCACGATCGTCGCCACCACGCCGGGCGCGAAGCTCGTCAATCTGCGCTTCAATCACCCGCTCGCCTCCGCGCACCCGGGTTACAAGCGCACCGCGCCGGTCTATCTCGGCGACTACGTGACGACCGAAACCGGCACGGGTGTCGTCCACTCGTCGCCGGCATACGGCGTGGAAGACTTCGTGTCGTGCAAGGCGCACGGCATGGCGGACTCGGACATCATCAATCCGGTGATGGGCGACGGCCGTTATATCGAATCGCTCGCGCTGTTCGGCGGCCTGTCGATCTGGGCGGCCAATCCGCAGATCGTCGAAGCGCTGCAAGGCGCGGGCTCGCTGATGCGCACCGAGAAGTACACGCACAGCTACATGCACTGCTGGCGTCACAAGACGCCGATCATCTACCGCGCCACGTCGCAATGGTTCGCGGGTATGGATGTGAAGCCGAACGATACCGACAAGACGCTGCGCGAAACCGCGCTCGAAGGCATCGAGAACACCGCGTTCTATCCGGCGTGGGGCAAGCAGCGCCTGTTCAGCATGATCGCGAATCGCCCGGACTGGACGCTGTCGCGCCAACGCCAATGGGGCGTGCCGATGGCGTTCTTCGTGCACAAGGAAACCGGCGAACTGCATCCGCGTACGCTGGAATTGCTCGAAGAAGTCGCGCAACGCGTCGAGAAGGCCGGCATCGAAGCGTGGCAATCGCTCGACCCGCGCGAGCTGCTCGGCGACGACGCCAACATGTACGAGAAGAACCGCGACACGCTGGACGTATGGTTCGATTCGGGCACCACGCACTGGCACGTGCTGCGCGGCTCGCATAAAGACGAACTGCAATTCCCGGCCGACCTGTATCTGGAAGGCTCGGACCAGCACCGCGGCTGGTTCCACTCGTCGCTGTTGACCGCCTCGATGCTCGACGGCCGTCCGCCGTACAACGCGCTGCTCACGCACGGCTTCACCGTGGACGGCGAAGGCCGCAAGATGAGCAAGTCGCTCGGCAACGGGATCGATCCGCATGAAGTGGCGAACCGCCTCGGCGCGGAAATCATCCGCCTGTGGATCGCCTCGACCGACTATTCGGGCGAACTTGCGATCTCGGAAGAAATCCTGAAGCGCGTGACCGAAGGCTATCGCCGCATCCGCAACACGCTGCGCTTCCTGCTCGCGAACCTGTCGGACTTCGACTTCGAGAAGAACGCGCGTCCGGTCGAAGACTGGCTGGAAATCGATCGCTATGCGGTGGCGCTGTCGGCGAATCTGCAAAACGACATCCTCTCGCACTACGAGAAGTACGAGTTCCACCCGGTGGTCGCCAAGCTGCAGACGTTCTGCTCGGAAGACCTCGGCGGCTTCTATCTGGACGTGCTGAAAGACCGTCTGTACACGACCGCTGCGGACTCCGTGGCGCGCCGTTCGGCACAGACCGCGCTGTATCACATCGCGCACGGCCTGCTGCGTCTGATGGCGCCTTTCCTGTCGTTCACCGCGGAAGAAGCGTGGAAGATCTTCAAGCCGAACAGCGAGACGATCTTCACCGAAACGTATCACGCGTTCCCGGCCGTGCCGGACGCCGGCGCGCTGCTCGACAAGTGGACGCTCCTGCGCGCCGCCCGTAGCGACGTGACCAAGGCGCTGGAGGAAGCGCGCGTGGCGAACCTGATCGGTTCGTCGTTGCAGGCGGAAGTGGAAATTCGCGCGAGCGGTGCGCGTTACGACGCGCTCACGAGCCTCGGCGACGATCTGAAGTTCGTGCTGATCACCTCGGCGGCGAACGTCGCGATGGTCGGCAGCGAAGCGGAAGAGGGCGTCGAGGTCATCGCCTCGAAGTATCTGAAGTGCGAACGCTGCTGGCATTACCGCGCGGACGTCGGCGCAAACGCCGAACACCCCACGCTGTGCGGCCGCTGCTTCAGCAATCTGTTCGGCAACGGTGAAACCAGGAGCGCGGCATAATGGCGAGAACCATGTCGAAAACCGCGTCCAAAACATCTGTTGCAAACGGTTCGCTGGCGCCCTGGCTCGGGGTCGCGCTGATCGTCATCCTGTTCGATCAGTTGACGAAAATCGCGGTCCAGAAGGTGTTCGCCTACGGTGTCGCGCATGAGGTCACGTCGTTTTTCAACCTGATCCTCGTGTACAACCGCGGCGCGGCATTCAGCTTCCTCGCCATGGCGGGCGGCTGGCAACGCTGGGCGTTCACCGCGCTCGGCGTGGTGGCCGCGCTGGTGATCTGCTACCTGCTCAAGCGTCACGGCGGCCAGAAGATGTTCTGCACGGCGCTTGCGCTGATTCTCGGCGGTGCGCTCGGCAACGTGATCGATCGGCTCGCGTACGGCCACGTGATCGACTTCCTCGATTTCCACGTACGCACGTGGCACTGGCCGGCGTTCAATCTCGCCGACAGCGCGATCACGGTCGGCGCGGTGCTGCTCGTGCTCGACGAACTGCGGCGCGTACGCGGCAGCGCACGCTAAGACAGCAGGCGCTCGCGCTCAGGCTTGCGCACCAGTACGGCTTGAAAGGCGCGGCGGCGGGGATGCAACGCCCCGCCCCGCTGACCGCCACCACGCTTTGTCGGAGGCTTTCGTTGGCAACCGCAGAACTCGCAGGAAAACATCTCGTCCTCGGCATGACGGGCGGTATTGCCTGCTACAAGATCGCCGAACTCACGCGTCTGTTGACCAAGGCCGGCGCGACCGTGCAGGTCGTCATGACCGAAGCGGCCACGCAGTTCATCACGCCCGTCACCATGCAGGCGTTGTCCGGCCGCCCGGTCTACACGAGCCAGTGGGACGCGCGCGTACCGAACAACATGGCGCACATCGATCTCTCGCGTGAAGCCGATGCGATCGTGATCGCACCCGCCTCGACCGACTTCCTCGCCAAACTCGCGCACGGCATGGCCGACGACCTGCTGGCGACGCTGTGCGTGGCCCGCGATTGTCCGCTGCTGGTCGTGCCGGCCATGAACCGGCAGATGTGGCAGAACCCGGCGACGCAGCGCAACGTCGCGCAATTGCGCGCGGACGGCGTCGAAGTGCTCGGCCCCGATTCCGGCCCGCAAGCGTGCGGCGAAACCGGCGACGGGCGCATGCTCGAAGCCGCCGCCACTTACGAAGCCATCGCCTCGTTCTTCGCACCGAAAATCCTGGCTGGCCGGCGCGTGCTGCTGACCGCCGGGCCGACGTTCGAACCGCTCGATCCGGTGCGCGGCATCACCAACCGCTCCAGCGGCAAGATGGGCTTTGCGCTGGCGCGTGCCGCGCAGCAGGCCGGCGCCGAGGTGCATCTGGTGGCCGGCCCGGTCGCACTGGAAACGCCTTGGGGCGTGTTCCGTCAGGACGTGCAAACCGCCCAGCAGATGCACGACGCGGTCATGCACTCGGTCGCGGATGCCGATATCTTCATCGGCGTGGCCGCGGTGGCCGACTGGCGCGTCGATCACGCCAGCGAGCACAAGATCAAGAAAACGGCGGATCGTGCGCTGCCGAGCTTCGCTTTCGTCGAAAATCCGGACATTCTGGCCTCGGTGGCCAAACTGCCTCATCCGCCGTTCGCGGTCGGCTTTGCCGCGGAAAGCGGCGACCTCGAAGTCCATGGCGAAGAAAAGCGCGTGCGCAAGAACGTGCCGCTGCTGATCGGCAATCTCGGTCCGCTGACTTTCGGCCTCGACGACAACGAGGTGATCCTGTTCGAAGCAAGTGGCGTGACCAAGCTGCCGCGCGCCGACAAGCAGACGCTCGCGCGCGCCCTGATCGCGGAAATCGCGAAGCGTCTGCCCGACACAAGTCTGATTCGCTGAGCCATTCCAGCGGCACGTCAGTGCGGTCGCCGGGAGTCGCGGTAGCGAATTGAATCATCTGGAGCGGTACTGACATGACGCGACTATCCGTACTCGATCAAACGCCGGTGATCGCCGGGCACTCGGTGGCGGACGCGATTGCCGCCACGGTCGAACTCGCGCAACTCGCCGACGACCTCGGCTACACGCGTTACTGGTGCGCCGAACATCACGGCCTGCGTGGCGTGTCGAACCCCTGCCCCGAAGTCATGCTGGCGCGCCTCGGCAGTATCACGACGCGCATCCGGCTGGGCTCCGGCGGCGTGATGCTGCCGTACTACAGTCCGTTCAAGGTCGCCGAGCAATTCATGATGCTCGAGGCGTTGTTCCCCAATCGTATCGATCTGGGCGTGGGGCGCGCGCCGGGCGGCGACATGCGCACCGCGCAAGCGGTCGCTGCCGGCGACTACAATCGCGGCGATATTTTTCCGCAGCAAGTGGCCGATCTGATCGGCCTGATGAACGGCACGTTGCCCGACGATCACATTGCGAACGGCGTACTGCTGCAGCCGCAAATCGATACGCGCCCGCAAGTGTGGATGCTCGGGTCGAGCGAATTCGGCGGACTGCTGGCGGCGCAACTCGGCATTCCGTTTGCGTTTGCGCACTTCATCAACGCGCACTTCGGCCATCAGGTCGCGCATGCCTATCGCGAGCGCTTCAAGGCCGGCCAGGGCATACAGCAACCGTATCTGGCGGCTGCCGTGTTCGTGATCTGCGCGGACACCGAGCAGGAAGCCGCGGACCTGGAAAAAGCCGTTGATCTGCGCCGCGTGCAAATGGCCTACGGTCTGAACGAGCCGATTCCGTCGATCGAACAGGGCATCACGCAGGAGTATGGCGAGCGCGAGCAGCTGGTCATCTCGCGCGAAAAACCGCGCAGTATCATCGGCACGCCGGGAACCGTCACCGAACGGCTCCATGCGCTCCAGGAACAGTTCGAAGCCGACGAGTTGATCGTGCTCACCGTTGCGGGCAGCTATCGCGCCCGACTGCGTTCCTATGAACTTCTTGCCGAAGCGTTCCAGCTCGAACGCGCGGCCTCCACTCCGTAACCTTCGAACCTGCATGAAACTCGACCTGAAAATCCTCGACGCGCGCATGCGCGACCAGCTCCCGGCTTACGCCACCACCGGCAGCGCGGGCCTCGACCTGCGCGCGTGCCTCGACGAACCGTTGACGCTCAAACCCGGTGAAACCGCGCTAGTGCCGACGGGTCTGGCCATTCACGTCGGCGATCCCGGCTATGCCGCATTGATTCTGCCGCGCTCGGGATTGGGTCATAAGCACGGGATCGTGCTAGGCAATCTCGTCGGGTTGATCGATTCGGATTACCAAGGTCAACTGATGATCTCGACGTGGAACCGTGGCGAGAGCACGTTCGTGCTGAATCCGATGGAGCGCCTCGCGCAACTGGTGATCGTGCCAGTCGTTCAAGCGGAGTTCAATATCGTCGACGACTTCGAAACCAGCGAGCGTGGCGCTGGCGGTTTCGGCAGCACGGGCAAGCATTAAGCTAGATTTCCCTAAAGCCGTGCTGGCTTAGCCCGGTCCAGCACGACTCTCTCTCCCCCGCCTCAAGCCTTCCTCGCGCCTTTCTGCGGCGCGAATCAAATTCGGAGTTATCCGATTTGGACCTTCACGCCCCCCACCTATAAATCAACCACCAGCAGCA